>NZ_JBYFBZ010000015.1:0-33024 GCF_057652215.1 Soonwooa sp. T0.1_25
GAAAAAGGAAAACTCGCCAGACGCTAATCTCAACACCGAGTTTTCTCCTTTTCAACAAATTTTGCCAACATCAACAAAAGAATGAAATATTTTATAGTTTTACAATACAAAATGAGGGTATAATTCTGTCCAACGTTTGGGGAGACTTACACATACACCTGGCAGGCTTCCTACAGATGGTGTAAAAACATATTATGATGAAACGGTTGGTGGTTATTCTAAAGCCCTGGTTTTGATAACTGATGCAAATCAAATCAAAAACGGAAAATGCTTTATTCATAGTGTTGCAAAAAGTGATTTGAATAGTTATTTAGTTGGATCTTATAAAGGATTATTCGATGAAAACTGGAATGCAACTTTCAATGCAGATTATTCAGGATCATTTTTAGGTCTGGCAATGAGCTGGACCATTGTAAGCGATGATAATGGCAATATAATAAAATGGGATATTCCAAATTCAAAATCTGTTGTTTTTTTTGTAATGGTTGAGTTTAAAGGAAAATTGCCGTCCACTATGGATCCAGTAGCAGCAGGAAAAACAGTTGCCGGAATTTATTCTGCTGTTTACAATGATCAGAATAATACCATCGAAATAAACCAAATGGTAAAATAACACAGCATTTTAATATTAGGAATTATTAAAAGACAACTAGCAACATTTAAAAACTTTACTATGAAGACAATGATATATAAAATTAATTGGTTGCTTGTGATTTTTATAACAACTAACTGTAACATGAATGCTCAGTGTTCGGAAGCAGAAAATGCAACAATGAAAAAGTATGCAGAATTAACCCGTACAGGAGATACACAGGCTTGTTCACATTGTGCATGGTTGGCCAACTTATTTTGCATTGCTGAAAACGGACTGTATAAAAACGACAAGTTTGAAGTTCAAAACGCTATTGATGCAACTAAGCAAAATATAAAATTAATGGGCGACCCTATTTGTTGTCTCGAATTATTGACTAAAACGCCAAAATTTGGACAACAAAAAAATGGTAGTGAAAATAAAACAATTGCCGAAAATAGTGCTGCCCAACAATCGCAAACAATGATCGATATTCAAGATTTTGCAAATGAGGTAAATAGTGCAATAAGTACGATGGAAAACCTGAATGCCATCAATAAAACAGGAGAACAGCTTCAAAAAGATTTGGATAAAGTAGAAAAACTTATGCAAGAAAACGCTACGATGTCAGACAGAGAATATCAATCCGAAGAAGATATTAACAATGAATATAATATAAAATTAGCCAACCTGAAAAAATTGGCAGCAACGCATTTGGAATTAAAAACTCAAATGCCAAATTTAGGATATTCGGCAGCAGGAGAGTTGCTGAACAATCCCAACTCAACAGGATTAGGTGCGTTTGCGGCAGGGGTGCAATAACAAGTACCGATAAAAAAGAATCAAAAGCATTCAGTGAAAATGCCAAAAGTAGATTACAAAGTTCAAAATCTGATAGATTGTTTGCGTATAAATATAAAGATGTCGATTTTCAACTGGATTTAGTAGAAAATAAAATGAACGAATACTTTAGTAAATCATATCCCGAAGATTTAAGCAACCTACTTAATTACAGTTTGATAAACGGTTACAAGGGAGGAATGAAATATTATGAATTTAAAAAGCTGTTTCCAAAATTCAAATTGAAACATCATTCATATATTGGAATCAATAATGATAAGAAAAGTCAGGCTATTGTTATATATAGAATGGAAAATGCTGGAGCAAATTCTGAATATTATGTTACAATAAGTAATAAAGGATTAAAATTAAGAGTAATGGAGCTCGAGCAGGTTTTTACATATTCTTCTTCATTCAGTCCCGAAAAATTGCAGGAATACCAACAGAAAATTTTAGATGAAATCAAGTTTTATGATAACTTATTCAATTTAAAACCTTTGTCATACAAATCAAGCAAAGCTGATGCGGGATATGTAGAAGCGATGAATGTTATGCAGAGTATGAGTCAGGAAGATTTGGTAAAACTTGTAAAAGCATCAAATCCAAAGTTGAGTGACCAAGAGATTTCATCTGCAATACAGATGATGGGTTAATTGCAAAATGCCAAACAAAATAATCCGGTTAATTCAACAACTACGGTAAGTTGGTCAGATAATGTAAATAAGACATTTACATTACAAGCAAGTTTGGCAGTAAAAAACGATAAAAATACCTTAACAATAACGAGAGCAGACAAAAATCTCCAACCTCCTAATTTTGATTAAGTTTTAATAGAAACAAGTGTGAATCAATAAAAGTGAGGAATAATGAAAAAATCTTTTTTAGTGGTGTTGCTATTTCTTACGGGAAATCTCATATTTGCCCAAAACGGAAAAATTGTAAAGCTCCTCAACAAGCAGTTGCAAAGAGAATACACTAAATTTAATGATGAAACAGACAGAAAAAAGTTTACTGTCACAGAACCATTCCAGATTGATGAAAACAATGTGCTGCATTTTGGATTTACCCTTATGAATACACAAACCGATGAAAAAACAAGCGTCAGCCGGCAAGTGCCTATGGAAAAAATAACGCAGTTTGACAAAGACATCAACGTTTATTTTTACACATTAGAAAAAGATGTAACCGAAACAAGAACAGACTATGATTCAACCGGAGCTGTGGTACGTATAATAACAGAAAACACCCATTACTTTTTTACTGAAATCAATAGGGAAAATCATCCCATAAAATTTATGAAAAAAGTAAAAAAAGCACTTACAAAAGCAGGTTATGATGTTGAATGTAATTTCTGATTCAGTATAGGGAGTTCAAAAAATAACATAGTATAAGAACATTTTTTGTAGAAATTAAATACCTGATTTTCTATTTTCATTAAATAGAATTTATGCAATAAGAAATTTTGTATATTTGATATAAGCGAACGGAAATACGTTGAAAAACAAAGCATTAAGCACCGTTACAAAATCGTTACCTGACAATCTTGATAATCTTTATAAAGGCTTAGTATTCAGCCGATACAGCTTTTTCCTGAAAACTTTAAAATAAAAATCTGTAGAAGATTGTATAGAGAAGATTTGCTGGAAGTTCTCGATACATTTTTCCTCCATTTCATTGCGAAAAAACACTCGAACTGACGTTAATTTTCTTATCCCGAATTCAGGTTATTTAAAACAGAAAAGAGACAAAATCTATTACTAGTAGCAAAGTATTTGTCTCTTTTGTATTATATAGACTAATTGATAATCTAATAACGTCTTTTGTGAGGTCTAGCTAGGCAGGTTCCCAGAGTTCCATTTTGTTGTTTTCGCAATCGAGGATGTGTACAAATTTGCCATATTCATATTCGGCGATGTCGTCCAGGATGGTTACAACTTCTTTTTTTAGTTCTTCCACCAAATCGCCCACGGTATAGTTGAACATATAGGGCTTGTCCGGAGGGGAGAAGTATTGTGTATCGTCCTTGAAGGGACTCCATTGTATCGCGCCTGCTTTTGCAGCTTCGGCTTTGGGATCGTACTCGAAAATGCATCCCCATTGGTTAAATGGGAAACCTAGATGTTTTTGGTGCCAATCTTTGACCGCTTCTGGATCTTTGCATTTGAAGAATAATCATCCAATACCTGTAACTCTTTTCATATAATTTTTAGTTTATTGTTGTGTATAAAGTCTAAGTTTTCAGGCTTAAACTTGAGATTTTAAATTTCTCTAGTTTCTCAATATTTTGTCCATGTTTTTTCCTTTAGCCAGTTCGTCCACAAATTTGTCAAGGTAACGTATCTTCTGCATCAGCGGGTCTTCTATATCTTCGACACGATAACCGCAGATAACACCTTTTATCAAACCTACATTGGGATTAAGCAGAGGTGCCTTATCAAAAAAGTCACGGAAGTTGATGTTGTCTCCTATAATGTTTTTAAGTTGGTTATCGTTGTAACCCGTTAACCAAAAAATAACTTGATGAAGCTCTTCGACGCTACGATTTTTCTTTTCAATCTTGGTAACATAGTGTGGATATACAATTGCAAATGAAATTTTGAAAACGCGTTCGTTATTTTTATCGTTCATTCTAGCATGAATTATTAAGCTTTTAAAGAAGTTGATAAAAATCCTTACATCATTCTTGTTTTAATGACAAAATAATCTGTCAAGCTTGTAATATCTTAGTTTTAATATAACTAACATCAGCTCTGGACAAAACACTTTTCTTTGTACGAGTCGCCACTTAGAGTATAAATCTGAAAGTTTTGTATCAAGAAGTTTAGTCTTCATTAATATTTAAAAAGTTCTCGATACGATTTCTGCGAAATTTACTCGAACTGACGTTAACTTTCTTATCCCGAACTCAGTTTATTTAGTCCCAATTAATTATGTGAAAATTTAGTTTAAAAAAGATTGTTTTAGTATATTTTGTTACAAATACAAAAGCATGAGTACACAGACCTGAGATGTCCTAGATACGCCAAATAAGAATACAATATTTATGGTATGGAAATTTTCAACGAGTGATAAAGTTGATGAGGTTTTCCAAAGAATTTGTGCATTAATTGTTAATCTGGATAACTTGGCAGCTACTAGATTCCCAAATGCGACATCTAATATCGTCATGGGGATTAGCAGAACCGCTTGGGATCGACTTGGTCTAACGACGCCACCTCCCAAAGAGTTAGCGGTTTTTGAAGCCGTAGTGGGAGAGAAGCATATCGCAGTTGCGACGGATGGTGATCTACATTTCCATATCCGAAGTGAGATGTACAGCTATTGTATCGACATGGCGACTATTCTGTCAGATTTCTTAACACCTGTTGCAGATTGTATTGAGGAAGTGCATGGTTTCCGATATTGGGATGGCCGTAGTATTTTGGGCTTTGTAGATGGCACCGAAAATCCGCAAGGTGAGAAGCGTGCACACTTTGGACTTATCGGTAAAGAGGATAAAGCCTATGAAGGATGTAGCTATCTTTTTGTACAGAAATATATCCACGATATGTCTGCTTAGCGTGCTTTGCCGGTGGCGGAACAAGAGAAAGTTATTGGTAGATCTAAGCAACAAGACATCGAAATGACTGATGATGTTAAACCTAGCAACTCGCATTCGGCTTTTGCTAATGTTGGTTATGATAAGAAGATTGTGCGCGATAATATGCCGTTCGGGAATGTTGCCAATAACGAAATGGGGACTTACTTTATCGCCTATGCCAGTAGTTTTAGCACCGTTAAAGAGATGTTGACTAGAATGTTTGTAGGAGAGCCGAAGGGGAATTATGACAGGATTTTGGATTTTAGCACTGCAAAAACGGGGACTTTGTATTTTGTACCAAGTATTGATATGCTTAACGATTTTGCAGGTTAGGGGAGTTGCTGGAAACCATTAATCTCTGCAGTTAAGTCTTTATTAAAATCAATAAAAACAAGATACTTTTTATTAGCTGGCGTTTCGTTTTCATCGTAAATCAAGATACTTTTTTTCATTTGCTCAATTATTTTTGGATCAAGTTTTTTTTGTTTCAGATAAACGACATCGATCGTTTTTGTAACACCATTTTTATCTAAATAAAATAGGAAAACACCAAATCTATTTTTGTTTTTGGAAAGCTTTAAAGCATTAAAATAGTTGGTAATTGTTTTAGCTTCATCATCGAGAATTATCCCATTTCGCCAAAGACTGAATTCATAAGGCAAATTCATTGCTTTAACTTTATCCAAAACAGAAAAGTAATTGGTGTAGTAGGTTAGACTGTAATTAGTTTTGGATTTTAGATCAGGATCAATTCTAAACATACTACTACAAGAACTGAATGCGCTAACTTTATAATCTAAAGAATTACTCATTATTAGTAACACTTCGCCAGGCTTTACACTAATTTCACAAGCCCCAGAATAAGCATATTCTACCGAACCTAATAATTTTATCTCAGATGTTGGAAGGCCTTTATAAGTTTTAATTGTTTCAACTTTAGCAATATAACGTCTAAAACTATCAGTACTTTCAATATTTTTGGTTTCTAAAACTTTGACCACTGCAACAGATTTTGCATCTGTGTAGTTTTGGTCAAAAGAAGTCGGTACACAATTGCAAGCCAATATAATTGAAGTTTTAAGAAAAAGAAAGAGTAGTATGAGTCTTGACAGGAGGATTTCTTATTGTTGTTGTATAATGTTGAGTTACAAGATAAAGAAAAAATTATCAATCTATTATTTAGCAGTTTTTCCTGATGGCAACTTCGTTTTCATGTCTTTAATATCTTGTTTTAATTCCAAAAAGAGATCTTTAACATTTTGTCCAGAAAACTCGTCTGCATCAAACTCTTGTGTAGAGATAGAACAGGCAAACTCCCAAATTTCCCTAACATCCGTTAGCGGGATTTGTAGTGGCTCGTAGAAGTTATTGTCTGATTTAACACAAATGAAATTGGCTTCATTAAACTGAAAGCGCTTATAAAGTATACCATCATTAGTGGTTATAAAGACATAGGTTTTATCAATTTTGAGATCGGAAAGGTTTTCGACATATTTGCCGACGATGTAGGTACCGTCTTTATATGGAGGCATCGAGTCGCCACTTGCTGGGAAAGCACGGTATTTTCCGTTTCTAAGAAAGGGTAGAGATATGGTCTGGAGACCCTCGATATATTCTGGATCGCTATAACCGTTGAGATAACCCATTGATGCTTTTTGAGGGATAATTTCGATTTGGTTATTTCCTGCAACATCAACTGCAATTGGGATCAAAATACGATTGTCTGGCAAGTTGAGCATTTTCTCCAAAGGATACTTTCTAATATCAACAGACACCAAAAGATCGATACTAATTTGGAAGTATTTAGAAATCCGAAGTAGCAATTCTATCGGAGGCTCCGAGGTGCCATCTTCGTATTTTGCATATCGAACGCGCGTGATAAACAAGGAGTCTGCTAACTTCTGCTGCGAGTATTTTTGTCGGACTCTTAAAAAGCGAATGTTTTCTGATAAAATTGACATTGTTATTATTTATACCAACAAATATAATTAAAAATGATACAATTGATAACTTTCAGATTGTTAAATTTTGGGGTGAAAAATAAATTTATTAGGCACCTATTTTAGTTCGGTATTTTAAGATAGAAGTAATTTTATAAAATGTATTGACTTTTTCTAAAGTTGTAAAAAATTGATATCAGGATCTGCGGCATCGGTTCCGTAATTAATCTGAAATGCACCGTTGGGTTTTAGAATAAATGAGGCTTCGCAACTCTCACTTAGTTTGAAAATATTCTCTTTAAAAAATCCTGAATCCTTAATGTATTTTTTGTTTTCTTTAAAATAATCTGCATGAAAACTGTTATCATTATAAATCGAAAAACTAACAGCGTTTAGCTTTTTTAGAAATTTATTGACATGATTAACAATGTTAGAATAGTAAGTCAGCTGCTTCTTTTTAGACAAATCAATAATAGAACAGTTGGAAGCAGCCTGATAATATTTAAGATAAATATTCTGGTTATCTGGAATAGTTAGGTTGAGCTGTTTATCAATTTCGGTTTTAGTTTTTGTATATTCTTCAGGGGTCAATTGACCAGTGATAACTTTACGACTTTCTTTATAATCTTTCGTCCAAGGTTTTTTGTTAACTGGCTGAGAATTGAATAAAACTTGCGCACTCGCAATTAATCCCAAAGAAAGAAATGTCACAGCAAATATTTTTTTCATCAATACAAATTGTTTTGTAAAGATATTACAAAGTCTTATAGAATTTATATTAACTAGAAATATGTAATACAATGTTATGCAACATTTTTCTTCCGTTTTGGTAGTGATCTAATTGCTCTAAGTAATATGAATTACTTTGTTGAAAAAAATCTTCATTTATGTACACCATAGCCATGGCGATGATGTTGCCAGATGTGTTCCTTATAAAACTGAAATTATGTTTCCAGATTTTGATGTCAAAGGTTTGAGCTATTTATGGTTTAGGATTCCGTTTCAGCTTTTGCTAATTGTGTGGCCATATTATTTTGTACTTAAATAGCGACGATTTTAAATGATTTACATATGTAACGAGCTCCTATTTCACAAACCGATATTACGCCTATAATTTATATTATGTTAAATTGTATTTATTTCAGAACACGGTATAGTACTATAAATGCTGTATTTTAATTCTTATTATCATCCTTAACATTTAATTACATAGTTATTGATTAGCCGATACATCAGCAAATTGTACTTATTTAATCTAAAATTAATAAATAATTTTTTGGATTGCTAATAAAAGCCTATTTTCGGGAAACATTTATTTTATTAACCAAA
The DNA here is from genome assembly GCF_057652215.1 of Soonwooa sp. T0.1_25. NCBI lineage: Bacteria > Pseudomonadati > Bacteroidota > Flavobacteriia > Flavobacteriales > Weeksellaceae > Soonwooa > Soonwooa sp. T0.1_25. The sequence goes on from NZ_JBYFBZ010000015.1 coordinate 8,261, forward strand.
ACTACAAAATATGTCATATTATCCACTTTCAAGCATTCCTGATTATTATATGATGGATGAGCTTTTAAGCGACGAACACAAACTTATTAGACAATCTGTTAGAGATTGGGTTGAAAGTTTTGTCATGCCACAAATTGACAAAGCTGCTCAAGAACATCGCGATATTCCTAACTTGATGAAAGAATTAGGAAGCATCGGCGCTCTAGGCCCATATATTCCTGAAGAATATGGTGGCGCTGGATTGGATCAAATATCTTATGGACTTATCATGCAAGAGCTTGAGCGTGGCGATTCTGCAGTACGTTCTGCGGCGTCTGTGCAATCTTCATTGGTTATGTTCCCAATTAATGAATTCGGTTCTGAAGAACAAAAAAGAAAATATCTTCCAAAATTAGCTGCTGGTGACATGATCGGTAGTTTTGGATTGACAGAGCCTAACCATGGTTCTGATCCAGGTTCTATGGAAACAACTATTAAAGATATGGGCGACCATTTCTTGTTAAACGGTGCTAAAATGTGGATTACCAATGCGCCACTTTGTGACATCGCTGTGGTATGGGCAAAAAATGAAGCTGGTAAAGTACGTGGTGTCATTGTAGAACGTGGTATGGAAGGTTTTACAACACCAGAAACCACTGATAAATGGTCTCTACGTGCATCAAAAACTGGTGAGTTGGTGTTTGATAATGTTAAGATTCCGAAAGAGAATCTCCTTCCAGGTGTTGAAGGTCTTAAAGGCCCTTTATCTTGCCTTAATTCAGCACGTTATGGTATCTCTTGGGGTGTTATTGGTGCTGCAATCGACTGTTATTGTACGGCAGTCCAATATGCTAAAGAGCGTAAACAATTCGGAAAACCAATTGCATCTTTCCAATTGCAACAAAAGAAATTGGCTGAATATTTAACAGAAATCACAAAAGCACAATTGCTGTGTTTACAGTTAGGAAAGCTTAAAAATGATCATAAGGCCTCTCCTGCTCAAATATCGATGGCTAAGCGTAACAACGTAAGAATGGCAATCGATATCGCTAGAGAATCTCGTCAAATCCTTGGCGGAATGGGCATTATGGGAGAATTCCCGATGATGCGTCACGCTGCCAACCTAGAGTCTGTTATCACTTACGAAGGTACGCACGACATCCATTTACTAATCACTGGATTGGATATTACAGGGATTAATGCTTTTTAAAGTATCATAAATTTAAAATAAAAACTGCCTTTTCTATTTGATTGAAAAGGCGGTTTCTTTTACCAACTCACTTGTTCCTTCTCTTCAAAAGGAACATTTGGATCTAGGATCAGATTGATTAATGAAGCAATTGCAAACTCGATTTCGGAGTCGTCAAAATCAACAACATCCAAAGTGGCAACACTTTTGTTAACTTCTGCAAACGACCAAATCCCCGACTCTAACGGATTTCGGTTGTAGTCTTCATCTTGCTGAAGGACATATTTGTAAATAGATAATTGCAGTGCTTGTTTATAATCTTCGTTATAGAACAAAGTTTCGAGTTGCTCTTCCCTATCTTTTTTAGGATTTGATTTTATTTGAAGCTTTTTAGTCTTCGCTGTTTTGTAATCGATAATCCTGATAACGCCGTCCAGACGGTCTATCCTATCCACAAATCCGTTAAACATGACAGAATCTGTTTTCTCCTCATCAATGAAAAACTCAGCTTTTACATTCTTTTCGAGTTCTAAAATCTCTAAAGACGATCCATTTTTTACCAAATCTTCATCGTATTGAAGAATGCTTCTAATCACACGTTCTGCAATTTGACGATGCACATAGTTCATGCCGCGATCATAGAATTCTTTTTGATGATTTAGTGTTTCGATGGCATGGACTATAGACGCTTCTACCCTATCTTTTAACACTTTGAAATCCTCCAAAGTCAAGATTTTATTTTTTAAATCTTCATATAAATATTGAACGGCAAAATGCACAAGATTACCATAGTTACGCACCGAAAGTTCCTCTTCTATTTCGTCGGTATCTCGAACTTTAAGAACATATCGAAGATAAAAATCAATAGGATTATAAAGATAACTTGTAAGATGTGATGCTGACACCGACTTTTTCCATTCTTGCAATTTAGCGAGAACAGATTCTGTTTTCTCGATGGTCATCAATTCCTGAATGATAGGTTCAGACGCGTTGTCAACTACAATATGATTGATTTTGTGTTGGCTCTCCATTTCGATTTGAGTAATGAAACGGCTCTTTTCGCCAGTGTTGACGCCAGAACTTAATGCATTAAACAATAAATGTACATTCTTGGAATCTTGAATTAAACGATAAAAATGGTAAGCGTAAATACTATCATTTTCAAGGAAAGTATTTAATCCAAAATTCTTTCGAACATCAAACGGTAAATAGGTATTTTGAGTGTTTCCTAAAGGTAATTTCCCTTCGTTAACGGAAAGCAAAATGATATTTTCAAAATTAAGAAGTCGGCTTTCCAAAAGTCCCATAACTTGCAAACCTGCTAAAGGTTCTCCTTGAAAGTCTATCGCTTCCGAATTGACCAATTGGTTGATAAGCACTTCCAGAGTCTCTATTTTAATAGGAATCTTGTAAGGTTGAACTTGATTTTTTAAGATTTTAAAAGTGGTTTCGAAATGGCTGATATTCTCATAAAGAATGTCGTCATCTGTAATTCGGAATTTTATATCGATGCAAAAATGGATTAAATCATCCAAATATTTAATAACATCTTTCGGATATTTTAATAACGAAAAATAGCTTAGTTTTCCAAGCAATTCATCGAACATCTTAGCGGAAATGTAAACAATGTTTCGACTTTCGATATTGCTGATAAATTCGTTGACAATTTTTTGGTCATCGTGAGAATTCGGAAGCTCTTGCAAAATCGGGAATACATCAGCATAATAGTAAGAACTCGATTTTTTCTCTAATTGTTTTTGAAGATAAAATAGCTTTTTAATGGCGTTACTAAACGACATATTCTTCAACGGAAAACCCATTGTAATATTGAGATTCGGGACCATTGTCAAGGCGTCAAGACTCGCTGGTAAAAGGTTTTCGTCCAATAAAACAACGGCGGTTTTAGAAATATCTTCGGTTGGAATATTCGCAAAAATCGTTGGAAGCACTTTGGTCTGCACAACATTCCCCGATACTTCATACACATTAATATTTTTTTCTTGTCGAAAATCATCTTCAATCCAGTTAAAACCACGATGATCATTGAATTCTTTCCATTTGAGATGTTCTCTCAAAAACTTACCAGCTTCTTGTCTCGTATCATCAATATAATATCTATCGGCTTGGAAGTAACATATCGCTTTGTCCCAATGCAAAAGGTTTTTGACCAAACTTTCTTCTATCGGAGTAAAGGCATTGAAGCCACAAAACACAAATTGCGAATTGGTATCTTTTGCGAAGTTTTCGATTTTGTCACGCGCCGCAACGTGTATCATTCCTGAAGTTGCCCAGTTTTTAGCATTTAATTCTTGTTTAAGAAGTGGAAGAAATTCGTTTATTTTGCGCCAGAAATTAAGGTTTCTTTTGCGGGCGTTATCTTCTTCGCCTAGATCTTCGCCCCAGTTTTTGATACGTTCTTCGTCCAACATCCATTGCAATACCTTCTCATCATTATCTGTGAATTTTAGTATGTCATCCCAGTCTTTTTGCAAGGTCGGAAACCACTTTAAAAAACCTCCAAAGTCCTCTGAATTATCTACTTTTTGATAAACTCGATAAGCAAACAAATGTAAAGCAACACCTTGCAAATGCTGCTTGCTAGCCAAGTCTTGAATAAGATCTTCGATGGTTAAAAACTGCGGCAACATGCCAGAATAGGCTTTTTGCTTTAAGATTTTACTGATGAAAACCAAAGGGCGCTTGCCAGGAAGGATGATATTTAGATTAGATAAATCTGAAAATTTTGATAATAAATCTTCAACAATTCTCTCAAGAAACTTCATAAAAAAAGACCTTAATAATAAGGTCTCAATTTAGTTAAATTTTTATGTAAAAGCTACTCAACAACGATTTGTTTTTCTAACCAAATATTGTTACCACTTGCGTCTTTGCCTTGCCAAAACTTAAAATAGTAAGTTCCAGTTTTTTGAGGTTCAAAACGGATTATGTTAAAGGCGTGATAAGTCCCCGATTGGCAAGTTTGGTTGTTTTTGTAGGCATAGTTAACGACCGTTCTTATGGAATCTTTTGGGATATAATCCATACCATAAAAGCCTTCGCATTCTTTATTATAGGTTGAGAATACTTTTATCGGTTGCATATTAAACACAGCCATGGTATCGTTATCAATCTTAACGCTGTCAATTTTTCGTTTTTCATAACTTTTTAGCTCGTAGGCATCGTTGGCACAAGACTGCAAAAAGATGATACCTAAGATAGCAATCCCAAATTTTGTAAAATTTTTCATAGCGATATTTTTAGGTTAGACATTTCCTTTAGAAATATACACAACTTTTTTGGTTTCGAAAAAATCTTCTTCATAGAAGTTTTTTAGTTGAAAAAGTTCGCATTTGATACCTGCTAATTCTTCGCCTAGATCACCACCTTTTAGATACAAAACCCCATTATGTTTTGTGTTAAATTGCTCCTTTTCAAACTTACCATGCAACCAACGAAGGAAGACTGTCATCTGCGTCACAGCGCGACTTACCACAAAATGAAATTTATCTTTTACTTTCTCTGCACGACCATGGATTGCTGTAACATTGGTAAGTCCAATGCCCTGGGCAACAGCTTGTACAACCGTAATCTTTTTTCCGATACTATCAATTAACGTAAACTGACTTTCGGGAAATAAAATCGCTAACGGAATTCCGGGAAAACCACCACCAGTACCAATGTCCAAAACTTTGGTTCCCGGTGCGAAGTCCATAACTTTTGCAATTCCTAAAGAATGCAGAATATGCTTCTCATAAAGACTTTCCATATCTTTTCGTGAGATCACATTGATTTTTTCGTTCCATTCTTTATAGAGATCTTCTAGTTTTGCAAATTGCTCTTTTTGTATTTCCGTAATGTTCGGAAAGTATTTTAAAATTAGTTCTAAAGACATACTGCGAAATTAGGAAAAAGAAATAATAGTTTTAGGTCAAGTTTTAAAGCTTTTAAAAAAAAGATTGATCTAATCTCTATTTCTTTTAAATACTATCTTTGTCTGATAATTAATTTTATCATGGAAAAATATTCTGACCGTCTTAATAGATTAAGCTATTCTCAAACATTTGTAATGAGTAATAAAGTGCGAGAAATGAAAGCTAATGGTATAGATGTTATCAGTCTTACTCTTGGAGAACCCGATTTTGATGTTCCCGAAAAAATAAAACAAGCGGCTTTTGACGCTATTAATGAAAACTACAGCCACTACTCGCCTGTTCCTGGATTTTTGGAATTAAGGCAAGCCGTCGCTAACAAATTAAAAAGAGATAATAATCTCGATTATAAACCAACACAAATTTGCGTTTCTAATGGCGCAAAACAATCGATAATGAATGTTTTGGCTTCTATTATTAATGATGGTGATGAAGTAATTTTGCCAGCACCATATTGGGTTAGTTATGATGAAATGGTAAAAATGATGGGCGGGACATCTGTCTTTATTGAAACCAGCATCGACACCGAGTTTAAAATGACGGCGGAACAATTAGAACAAGCCATTACGCCAAAAACAAAAGCTATTCTGTACAGTTCGCCATGTAATCCGTCGGGAAGTTTTTATACTTACGATGAACTAAAAGCCATTGCAGCTGTTGTTGCAAAATATCCGCAAATAACAATAATCTCAGACGAAATCTACGAATACATTAATTATACGGGAAAACATACTTCCATTGCCGAATTTCTTGAAGTCTATGAGCAAACGGCAGTTATCAATGGGATGAGTAAAGCTTTTGCGATGACTGGCTGGAGAATCGGTTATTCGGCGTGTCCAGAATGGTTAGCGAAAGCTTGTGATAAAATCCAAGGTCAGATGACAAGTGGACCAAATACCGTGGCGCAACGCGCCTCGATCACTGCGTTGGAAATGCCAAAATCTGATCTCGATTATATGATCAACGCGTTCCACAAGCGTCGTGATTTGGTGTACGATATTATGAAAGATATCAACGGCTTCAAATGTAATCTTCCGAAAAGTGCATTCTACTTCTTCCCAGACATTTCTTATTTCATTGGGAAAACCATTGAAGGAAGATTAATCAAAGATGCGGACGATTTGGCAATGTCTCTCTTAGAGCATGCGCATGTTGGTTGTATTGGCGGAACATCGTTTGGAAATCCTAATTGTATCAGATTCTCGTATGCAACCTCCGAGGCTGACCTTATTGAAGCGATGCGTAGAATAAAGGAGTTTGTGAAAGATTTGTAGTTGTTGATTATTGAAAGATTAAAAGATTGAAAGATTAAAGAATTATGAATTTTTTTTAATTTATGATTGACGGTTTTTGATTAATCTAATCGCATTCCGAATTTTTTAATACTTAAATTTTTAAATGTTTTAATGCTTAAAACAACCTAACAAATATCATAGAAAACCAAGTTGTATAAGCTTGGTTTTCTTCTGTTTAAGTTGTAAATTTATATAACAAAAAGATAGTCAAAGCGCTCCGGATTGAACGGCCTGTTTGAGCTCTTTTTGCAAGGTCGCTGAGCGGAGCCGAAGCTACCTTGCAAAAAAGCGAGTAGTGAAAGCCGGTTAAAGCGCCCAAATAATTTAGAATAATTTCAAATTTGGAGTGATAGATTTTATAAATTGATTTTAGTTTTCTAATTCACAAAATCTTATTACATTTGTACTACAAAATTAGAAACAAGAGTTTAACTTTAAAAATATAAAATTATGTCATTAGTAGGAAGACAATTCCCAAATGTAACAATCGATGCAATGAGCGAAATGGGTGATAACTTAAGAATTAACATTCTTGATGAAGCTATCAAAAATCAACAAAAAGTATTATTATTCTGGTATCCAAAAGATTTCACTTTTGTATGTCCTACAGAATTACACGCTTTCCAAGATGCTTTGGATGAGTTCAAAAAAAGAAACACAATAGTAATTGGTGCGTCTTGCGATACTAACGAAGTACACTTCGCATGGTTGAACACACCAAAAGATAACGGTGGTATCGAAGGTGTAACTTACCCTATCCTAGCGGATACACACAGACACCTTTCTAACCTATTAGGTATTGTTGACCAAGATATCGATTTTGATGATGAAGGTAACGAAATCTACACAGGATCTAACGTAACTTACAGAGCGACTTACCTAATCGACGAGACTGGAAAAATCTTCCACGAAGCGGTTAACGATATGCCATTAGGAAGAAACGTAAGCGAGTTCTTAAGACTTATCGATGCTTACACGCACGTACAAAAACACGGAGAAGTTTGTCCAGCTAACTGGGAAGAAGGTAAAGATGCTATGAAAGCTGACAGATCTTCTACTGCAGAATACTTAGCAAAACACTAATTGTCCTAAAATAATCTAATGTGATAATTTGTAATGCTGAGGGGGACTGAAGATTATTATATACAAATTATCACATTTTTAATACCCAAAATCCAAGAAAATGTTTTTAGAATTAAAAGAAGATAACCTACAACAAATCCTAAGTGAAAACCCAAAAGTGATGGTGCAATACGGCGCTTCTTGGTGTGGAAATTGTAGAATTATGAAGCCTAAATTCAAGAAATTGGCTTCGGAAAATGAAGATATTCCTTTCTATTATGTAGATGCGGAAAAACTTCCTGAAAGTAGAAAAATGGCAAACGTGGATAACCTTCCAACTTTTGCAGCTTTCGAAAATGGTGCTTTGAAAAACCAAGTACAAACGAATCAAGCTGAAAGCTTGAACGCTTTATTCGACGAATTGAAAGCTTAATTGTTTTTCGATTTTAATAATAATCTGAATCTTTAATTTTGATTGATTAGTTCGAGTGATTTCTCGAGAATTAATTATTTTAATTAAATGTTTCTAAATCAAATTAGTAAGACATGAAATTACCTATCATAAGACAATTTTATCAAACACAAACGCCTGAGCAACTTAACACTGCTTTGGAAGTTTTGGAAAGCTTCTGCGAATTCCGTAGTGTGAAAGAAGAAGAATTGGATGTTGTTGGTGAGATGATTACCAATATCTGCGGTGCTTTGGAAGTACACAACGAAGTGAGCAACGGATTATCCGAAAAAGATGCCCTTAATGCTTTTGCACAAAAAGTGATGGGTTCTATTGATAAATAATTAGCGATTTTTTATCGTACTAAAGACCGTTTTTAACGGTCTTTTTTATATTTTGCATACATGAAACTTAAAAATATAATATTCGATTTTGGTGGTGTATTGATGGATTGGGATCCGCGATACTATTTCCGAACACACTTCGACAACGAAGCCGACATGGATTTTTTTCTAAAAAATATTGCAACCAACGCTTGGAATATAGAACAAGATCGTGGCAGAACACTCGAACGTGGCACCGAAAAATTGATTAAAGAACATCCACTTTTCGAAAAAGATATCCGCGCTTATTACGATAACTGGACAACAATGTTGCGAGGCGAGATTCCTCAAAATGTTGCTGTACTTCGTCAATTAGAGGGCAAATATCCATTGTATGGATTGACGAATTGGTCTGCAGAAACTTTTCCTTATGCTTTGGAAAACTATGATTTTTTCAAATTATTTGGAGGTAAAATTGTTGTTTCGGGAGACGAAAAATTAATAAAACCTGATCCAAAAATCTTTAAAGTTTTGTTGAAACGTTATGATCTAAAAGCGGAAGAATCTGTTTTTATCGATGATAATATTGACAATATCAAAACAGCGGAATCTTTAGGTTTTACTACAATTCATGTGACGCCAGAAACAGACTTGGCAAACGAACTTCATAACCTAGGATATGAGTTTTAAACTTTAATTGTCGCAACTTTGTATAAGTTTTAGTTTTAATAAAATATAAAAAATATGAATTCAAATAAAATGAAAATAGAAATCTGGAGCGACATCATGTGTCCTTTTTGTTATATCGGAAAAAGACATTTCGAGGCTGCTCTAGCGCAATTTGATCACAAAGATCAGGTTGAGGTCGAATGGAAATCTTTCCAACTAGATCCGACAATTCCAGAGGAAGTTAAAATCCGAACGACGATGGCAGAATACATCGCTAACCGCAAAGGGATGAACATTAACGATGTTAATGTGATGTTCGAAAATGTAACTGGAATGGCAAAAAATGCAGGATTAGATTTTGATTTTGAAACGCAATTACTTGCAAATTCTATTAAAGCGCACAGAATTATTCAGTTTGCAAAAGAGAAAGGATTGGGCGATCAAGCGGAAGAAGTTTTCTTTAAAGCATATTTCACAGATGGAAAAGATTTAGCAGATGATGCTACTCTACTCGATTTGGGACAACAGATAGGATTATCAGTAGATGATGTTAATGAAGCGCTTCAACAAGATGAGTTTCTAAAATATGCTAAAGATGATATTGCTGAAGCTTCAGATCTTGGCGTCGACTCGGTTCCGTTTTTTGTATTTAACCGAAAATATGCCGTTAAAGGTGCGCAGCCAGTTCATCATTTCTTAGATGCGCTTAAGCAATCGTACGCTGATTTTAATAAAGATTCAGGTTTTACAACTTTTGAATCTAATGATGGCGCAAGTTGTGAAGTTGACGGAAAATGTGATTAAATTAATGCAGAAATTATAAAAAAACCTCCAATATATTGGGAGGTTTTTTTGTTAAAATATTAAGTGTATTATTTCTAATTTCGTTCAAATAGAATATTTTAGTAGTTCCAACATAACTATTGATATGAATAAGAACATTATACCTTTTGCATTAATACTTTCATCGCTTACATTGGCTCAAAATACACCACCATCAATCAGGCATAATAATACAACGTACGAAACTTTATTAAACAACTCAAAGAAATCAACTTTGATAGAGAAACAGATTATTCAGATTTCGAAATTTAAAAATCTAAATTTTCAAGTAATAACCACTACGGATTTAACAACTTCAACTTCCGAAAAATATCTTGGTATTTCAACCGAATTTGAAACCTACGATACGATTTCTAAAAAGACATTAACTGTGGATAAAACCGAACTTTCCAAATTGATTGATGCATTACAAGTCCTATCACAAAAAGAAAATGAGAAAACAAACGGAATCGAAAGAAAGTATAAATTTGAGACAAGAAGCAATCTTGAATTCGGTGCTGTCTATAATGAAAAAAATAATGTTTGGATTAATTATATCGATTACCCAGCGAGTTTTAATCAAAAGTTTTTAATTGAATTTTCAAAAAATGAACTTAATGACTTAGTAAAGATGTTAAAATCAGTTTTAGAAAAACTTAATTAAAATTTAAAATTCCAACTTCTTTGAAAAAAAAATCGATATTTTTTAGCTTGCTACTTGCAACAACGCTTTTTGCACAAAAGACTTATGTTTTTTTTGGTTCCTTCAACTGGGATAAAACCAAACCTGGAATCTACGTATACGAACTCAATCCCAAAACTGGAAAACTTAAAAAAGTAACCACCACCAAAGACATTAAAAACCCATCTTACCTCACATTATCTCCAGATGGAAAATTTGTTTTTGCTTGTACAGACACCAAAACTCAATATGACGGTTCGGTAAGCAGTTTCGAATTTAATCCAGAAAATAAATCTTTAAGCTTTATCAATTTACAAAAAAGCGGTGGCGAAAATCCCGTTTATTTAACAGTTCACAAAAACGGTAAATGGCTTGTCAATACTAATTATACAGAAGGAAGTGCGTCTGTTTACCCTATTTCTGATGCTGGAGTCATTGGTCCGTATGCTCAAAATTTTCAGTTCTCAGAAGGAAGTGTTAATCCAAAACGTCAAGATCGCGCGCATATTCATTCAACGGTTTTTTCACCGAATTTTGATTATGTTTTTATGCCTGATTTAGGAGCTGATAAAATTAGAATTTTTAAATTTGATAGTGATAAAAAAGAGCCATTATCAGAAGCTGAACCTAGCTTTAGTGCATCAGTTTTAGGAAGTGGTCCAAGGCATTTTACATTTCATCCCAATGGAAAATATGCGTATTGCATTGAAGAAATGGGTGGTGCTGTAAGCGTTTATGAATATCAAAATGGTCAATTAAAAACTCTACAGAGGATCTTCACACATCCGGAAAACCAAGAAGGCGATTTCGAAAGCTCAGATATTCATATTTCGCCTGATGGTAAATTTCTATATGCCACCAATCGTGGTACAGAAAACAATATTGCCATTTTTTCAATTAACGAAGATGGAAAATTAAAAAATGTAGGCTATCAATCAACTTATGGAAAGCATCCAAGAATTTTGGCAATTGATGAAACAGGGGATTTTCTAATAGCAACAAATGTCCAAACTAGTAATGCAACTGTTTTTAAAAGAAATAAAGAAACTGGTTTATTACAGAAAGTATCAAAAGTAAAAGGGCTGAAAAATGTGTCGTGCGTGCAGATTAAAACTTATTATTAAACATTATCCTTTTTTGATTAACTTTAGAAAAACACTGATATGAAAAAAGCTTTACAAATACTATTTTTCCTTGTATCTCTTTTTAGTTTTAGTCAAAAAACTTACAATTTTGATAAAGAGCTTGTTTACTTCCTTTATAAAGGTGATGAGAAAAAAAAACTCTTTGAGGAATCTGTTTTTATAAATTCAGAAGACAATTCTTATTTATGAAAATTTTTGGTAGTGAAGGTCAAAGATTTGCACTTCTTTATGATATCACCAACAATGTAAGACATGATTTTGATTTAATTAAAAATAAAGAAAAAGGAGAAAATCATTTTGATTTTAAATTTGATAGAAGTCTAAATCTTAATTTGAAACAAAAAGCTAAAACCCGAATTTTGAATTTAATTCACTCGACAAGAATCATCAGTTAGTTATTTATAAAAATGATAAAAGAAAAAGTCGACGAGAAATAATTACATATTCTACAAAGTCCACAGATAAAAACTTATTTTTTGCTTTTAGAGCAATAGCTTTACATCCGTTTGAGTTAAATCAAGATTTTGATTCTAAAGAAAATATTTTAGTTGAAAATGCAAAAATCCTTAGAGGAAAACAAATTTTAAACTATGAATTAAAATTTACTAAAGATGTACATTTAATGTTAGAAATACCCCGAAAAATTAACTTAAAACCTTCTCAAAAGCCTTTCTAACGCCACCTCCAACAAAAACTTCCCCGCAATATTGGTAACCGAGTTTATCCATAATACGCAGCATCGCAACATTATCGAAATTGGTATCGACTTTCACACTATAAAAATTCTTAGATTTCGCAAGCGCTTCAACCTCATTAAAGAATCGTGTTGCAATGCGCATTCCTTTCGAACGTTCAGCCGCCGCAACGCGATGTATCACCACATAATCACCGTTGGTCAACCATGCTCCTTGAATGTCATTAGGCCGGCTCTACATCAAAAATCGCCGCACCATAAGCCAAAATTCCGTGTTCGTCTTCAATCACATAAGCAGAGCCAGTTTCTAAATCTTCCGCAATGGAATCCTGATTTGGGTAGCCATTTTGCCATTGCTCACTACCGTCGTTTTTTCGACTTTGAATAGCGAACTGTAAGATGTCCCGAATCTCATCAACATCCCGATATGTCGCTTTTCTAAAGTTCATCCTGTAAAATTATTTACAATATTGGTCAACCTTTTCCTCCAAATCTTCAAGATTAAAAGGCTTCGCGATGAAGTCATCCGCTTGGGCTTCTTTTGCAAGAGCAGAAATGTCGTTGTTGGCGGTGACGTAAATCACGGGAATCGATTTAAAATCGTTATGGGATTTCAAAAGTTTGGTAGCTTCTACCCCACCGATATTCGGAATCCAGTTATCCATAAGGATGACGTTGGGCTGAAACGCCGCTACTTTTTCGATAATATCATGCGAAGTGTCGGAGATTTTCACCTCGTAACCAGCATCTTCAAAAATAATGCTCACCACCTCCAAAATAATGGCATCATCGTCAAAAATTAGTATTTTTTTCTTACTCATCTTCTTTATTTTCAAAAATATATGTTGTTTTACAATGCGTCAATTCGAGTAAAACTATCAACTGAATTGGTGTTGAAAATTAATCTATTACATCTAATTTCTCGATACGTTCTTCTTCGCTTCGCTGCAAAAAAAACACTCGGAAATGACGTTCGTTATTTCTAATTCTTTAACTTATTAATTTTCTCGGCCAAATCCTTCGGATCAAAAATGCAATCGTAATCCACTTGCTCTATTGCATGTTTCGGCATATAATCCACTTCCGCAGTTTCTGGATTCTGAATCCAAACATCACCGCCATTTCGCTTAATATACTCTAAACCTTCCACACCATCGGCATTTGCACCAGAAAGTAAAATTGCCACCGCATTTTCCCCAAACATTTCAGCAACCGATTTATAAGTTACATCAATAGATGGACGCGAATAATTCACCTTTTCTGAAGCATCCAAAGATACTCTATTTTTAGATTCAAAAAGCATGTGATAATCGCCTGGTACAACGTACATTTTATTGATTTCAATTTCGGTTTTATCTTCAATTTCGAGAACTTCCATTTCTAAAAATTGCTGTAACAAGTATGGCAAGATGTTGCTTGCATGCGCTTTTCGGTGAACAACAATGACAATCGGAAATCCAAGCTGCGTATCCAAAGATTTAATCATGTCAAGAATGACCTGCAGACTTCCTGCAGAGCCACCTATAACTACGATTTCCGTCTTTTTGTTATTCATTTTTATTGAATATTTTTAAACGCGAAAATTAACAAAATTACTTTAACAATTTATTTTTTAAAGTAAAATAATCCAAAGTCTTATTTTTATTTCTTTTTTTAGAAGTTAAAGATTTAGCCTAATGATGCTCCACTTTCTTCCAGATTTTTTGATTGTCCACTTGGTTGTAATTTTTATCCAAATTAGAAAACCTTAAGGTTTCTTTGGAACCCAACGCCAGATAGCCCAAATTCTCCAAACTTTCATCAAATAACTTAAAGACGTGCTCTTGTAAAGTCTTATCAAAATAGATCAAAACATTACGACAAATAATCAGTTGAAAGCTGTTAAAAGACGAATCTGAAACCAAATTATGTGTCGATAAAATCAGTTTTTCTTTTAAACTGGAATCAAATTTTACAATGTCATAATTCGCGGTATAATAATCGGAGAACTCTTTTTTCCCACCCGAAAGAATGTAATTTTCTGTATATAATTTCATTTGCTGAATAGGGAAAACGCCTGCTCTGGCCTTCTCCAAAACTGATGGATTGATGTCGGTACCGTAAATTAAACATTTGTGATACAAACCTGCTTCCTTCAACAAAATAGCGATGGAATAGGCTTCTTCTCCTGTTGAGCAACCCGCAACCCAAATCCGAATTAACGGATAAGTTCCTAATTGTGGTAAAATATCTTCGCGCAAAGCCTTAAAAAAACTGGGATCACGAAACATTTCGGTGACATTTACAGTGATTTCTTCCACAAAACGCTTCAAATATTCAGGATCGTTCATCAACGTGTAGCGCAATTCGGCATAACTTGTAAATCGATCAATCAAACATATGCGATTAATACGACGCTTGAACGAGGCGCGACTGTAATGCGAAAAGTCGTAACCATACAATTCGTGGACATCTTTAATTAGATATTCAACCTCTTCATCTTTTACAATACTTGGCTCTAACATCAAAATAATTTTTCCATAGCGTTCATCAAAACATCAACATTTATCGGCTTAGAAACGTAATCTTGCGCGCCTGCATCCAAACATTTTTGCTTATCCTCAGGCATCGCCTGTGCCGTTACTGCGATAATCGGTATTTGCTTAATATCCTGCAAGTTTCTAATAATTTTTGTGGCTTCATAACCGTCCATATCGGGCATCATCATATCCATCAACACCACATCAAAATCGTTTTGAGATTTCAACATTTGGATAGCTTCTTGCGCCGAAGTCGAACTTTCCAATTGAAAACCTCTCGATTTTAGCGTGAGTTTTAAAGCAAATATGTTACGCGGATCGTCGTCCACGATGAGCACTTTCTTATTCATAATTCTAAAATCAAAATTAACTTTCGTACATCCAAACACGGAGTAAGGATAACAATTGGTCGGTATCTACAGGCTTCGAAATGTAGTCGGATGCGCCAGCTTCAATACATTTTTCACGTTCTCCACTCATGGATTTTGCCGTGATGGCAATCACAGGAAGTCGCATGTATTTTGGTTGTTTACGGATTTCGCGTATGGTTTCGTAGCCGTCCATTTCAGGCATCATCATATCCATTAAAACCACGTCGATATCTGGGTTTGCAGCCATTTGTTCTAAGGCTTGTTTGCCGTCCATCGCCAAAACAACTTCCACTTTATATTTTTCTAAAACCTTGGTTAGCGAGAAAATGTTGCGAACATCATCATCGGTAATTAGGATTTTTTTACCGCTCAAAACTTCTGTCAACGAGCCAAGCGTGGAGTTTTTTCTATTTTCTTCTGTGCTATTTTTTTCTTCTACCAGATGTAAAAACAAACCAACTTCATCTAAGATTCTTTGATATGAATGCGCTGTTTTCACAACAATAGAATCTGCGTATTGCTTGATTTTTAACTCCTCAGATTTCGATAAACTACGATCAATAAAGATAATTATCGGTAGATTTTCTAAACCTTCGTGTTTTTTTATGGTTTCAATAATTGAATATTCTTCACCACGAGAATTTTCAACGTTCAAAATCACGCAATCCACGTTCTGATCAATGAACGCCGTCACGCAATCCTCCGCTTTATCTTCCACAGAAGCCGAAATATTAAAATTGCTCAAAAAGTACGAAAGCGCTGTGGCATGTTTCGCATTTTCCTCTACAATAAGCACTTTTTGAAGTGTTTTGCTTAGAGCTTCTTCAATTTTTTTGAAAACGTCAGCCATTTGTTCTAATGCCATCGGTTTGTTGATGAAATCGATGGCGCCTTTCATCAAACTTTCTTTTTTCACGTGCAGAGACGACATCATGTGCACAGGAATATGCTTGGTTTGAAGATTTCCTTTTAATTCATCCATTACTTGCCAACCATCTTTTACAGGAAGCTGAACATCCAACAATATCGCCGACGGACGGTATTTTAGTGCAGCAGGAAGTGCATAATCGCCACGAACCACCGCTATTGCTTTGTAATTTTGAGTGTGCGCATATTTCACCAAAGCTTTTGCGAAATTAACGTCATCTTCAACAATCAAAATCACTTTATCGTCTTTTGCAATAAAATCTCGATCGTCTGGAACATCTTCTGGAATGCCCAAAATCTCGATTGGATCATGCAAATCGTCGTCCTCAAACGCGATAATTTCTTTGATTTCTTGAACATCTTCTTGAATGGTTTCAATTAAATCTTGTTCCTTATTCACGTATTCGACCTTCAATTTTGAAGTCATCGGAATCACCAAACTGAACTCGGAACCTTGATCTACTTTTGAAGTCAATCGGAGTTCGCCGCCTAATAATTTTGCAATTTCTCGGCTGATGGAAAGTCCAAGTCCAGTCCCGCCAAACTTACGTCTGGTAGAACCATCCGCTTGTTGAAACGCTTCAAAAATAATACGTTGTTTGTCTTCTGGAATCCCGATTCCAGTATCTTTTACAGAGAAAATAACAAATTCTTTTTGTGTAGGATCTTTCTTAATATTTAGACTAATACTGCCTTTAGAAGTAAATTTAAGAGCGTTTGAAATTAGATTTCTCAAGACTTGGTCAACACGAAGTCTGTCGGTTTCAATAGTTTGACGTAAATCTGAATCGATATTAATATTAAACTCCAAACCTTTTTCCTTCATTAATGGATTGAATAAATTACGCAAATCCTTTACTACATCTTCAATTAGAACGTGTTGATACTCTAAATTCATTTTACCAGATTCGATTTTTGCTAAATCTAAAATCTCATCAATTAAGGTCAACAAGCTACTACCCGAACTTTGAATTACTTTTGCAGATTCTATTTGATCTTCGGTTAAATTATCGTCTGGATCTTCCGCCATCAATCGAGAAAGCAGTAAGATCGAATTCAACGGTGTGCGCAATTCGTGGGACATATTCGCCAAAAATTCCGACTTGTATTTTGTGCTTAACGCCAATTCTTCTGCCTTCTTCTGGATTTCAATATTACGTTCTGCTATCAAATGATTTTTCTCTTCTAATAGCTTCGAACGCTCTTCCAATTCGGCGTTAGTTTGCATTAATTCTTCTTGCTGAACTCTCAATTCTTCTTCTGATGCTTGTAATCTTTGCGTCTGAGCTTCTAATTCGGTATTTAAATTCTCTAATTCAGAATGCTGAACTTGTAATTCCTCCGACTGCGCCTGAGTTTCTTCCAATAATTTTTGCTCTTTTTCACGACCTTTTGCTGCGCTTATTGCAATACCAATAATTCGGCAACTTTCTGCAAAAAAATCAACATCATCCTCATGGAAATTGTTACGCGAATTTAATTCAATAATTCCGATTGCTTGACGACCATGCATAATGGGAACCAGCAAAATTCCGTTGATATGCAACTTGCTACTTGCAAAACTTGCCACCACATCTTTCTCTAAAATATCATTGTAAACACGAGGCGTCTTCTTAATAAAAACTTGTCCAACCATGCCTTCACCTATATTAAAGTGGTTTTTCATGCTGCTTTCTAAACCATATGAACTTTCAAGTTTTAATACATCATCATTCAACAAATAAAGTGCGCCACTGATGCAATTTCCGTACTCCACCAAATGCGTCAAAGCCTTTGTAGTTGTCTCTTTAATGGATTTATTCCCGACCAAAGACTCGTTTAGAACTGCCAAACCTTTTTGATGCCAATCGCTTTTATTAATGGTATCAAAAGCCCTTTTCAAGGAATCGGTCATGTGATTTAAAGAACCAACTAATTCACCTAAACTATCGGATTCAGAATCATCAATTCTTAAGCTATAATCGCCGTTTGCAACGCCATTTGCAATCTTTTGAATCGCCGAAACACGCAACGTCATTTGTTGATCTTTTGAGACCAATGCTTTTTCTAATTTGTCACGACGTAGAATATCACTTCGAAGTTTAAAATAAAGAAAAGCCGTAATCACAAGTGCACCAAGCGACGAAAAAAGAAGAAAAATCTTGGTGATAAACGCAGATTCTTTGAGATCGACATTTTTAAGTTCTAAAACATCTTCTTCATGCTTCACAAAATCGGCCACTAACTTGCGACTTTTGTCCATGTAGGTCTTGCTACGAAGCATATCGGATTGCGAAACATCCAATTTTTGACGCTTCTTGTCAATCATACTTTGCAAAATCCAGATACGGCTTTGCACCGAACTTTGAAGACTATCGACTCTATCTCTTTGGATTTTATCGTCATTACCCAAATCTTTTAGACGAGCAATCGCCTTCGGAAATTCGTCCAAACCACGTTTATAAGGTTCTAAAAACTCTTCTTTGCCCGTTATTTGAAAGCCTCGATTTCCAGTTTCAGCGTCTAAAAGTGCCACCAAAACATCTTTTATCGCGGTAATTGATCGTCTCGAATTGCTTAAACTTTCACGGTTTTCCATCTGTTTAAGAATGCTTAAATACGATGCGATTGAGGTCGCAATAAGCAACAAAAGCGACATTCCGACGCCAAATTGTAGATTTCTGATTGTTTTTCCTGCCATAAAATTACTTTATTGGTAAGGTGAAATAAAAAGTTGATCCTTCATCAATAATGCTGGAAAGACCAATGCTTCCGCCATGTTGCTTGATGATTTCTGCACAAATGTAAAGCCCAATTCCCATGCCTTGAAACTGCAGGGAAGACTCTTCAACACGATAAAATTTATTGAAAACCGCATCTTGCTTGTACTCGGGAATCCCGATTCCGAAGTCGGTTACACTGATTTTAACATCGTTTTCGTCCACAGAAGTGGTTACGATAACTTTGTTATTTTTCGGTGAATATTTTATGGCGTTGGTTAAGAAATTGATTAAAACTTGCTCCACACGAATGGCGTCAAACGGCATTAGAAAATCTGGTTTTTGTCCGTGTCTTTCAATGCTTACGCTGTTTTCATCATGAGTTTGAATAATCGTTTCAATCGCGTTATGAATTACATTTTCCAAATTGGTTGGTTGTAAATTCATCTTCAATTTTCCGTTTTCAATTTTGGAAACATCGAGCAAATCGGTAATAAGATTATTCAGTTTATCAATTTGATCCTGAACTTTTGCCACGTAATTGGCTTCAGGACTTTCTTTGTCAAGTTTCAATTTGCGATCTAAAAGCTGAACGTAAGCTTTAATACTTGTTAACGGCGTTTTCAGCTCATGGCTTGCGATACTTAAAAATTCGTCTTTTTCCTTCTCAACCCTTTTTTGATCGTTGATATCGGTGAATGTTCCCACCCAATTTTTCGCTTCCGAATTTTCTAAAATCGGGGACATCCTCAATAAATGATAACGGTACTCTCCCGTTTCGATATTTTTAATTCGAGCCTCAAGTGCGATGGCTTCAAGGTTTTCACGTTGACGACCAAATTCGTCCACTAAATCTTTATCATCGGGATGGACTTCCGGAAAGGATTTATCCGACTTCGAATATTGGAACCATCTTCGGTTAACGAACTCAATTTCGCCCGTATTGCTCAGTGTAAAAGCAATTTGAGGAAGCGCTTCCAACATTTGCTGAAAATGGTCGAGCTGCGATTTCATCACAACTTGTGTTTCGCGACGGCCTTTTACTTCAAGTTCAAGGCTTTGTTTGGTTTTCTTCAACTCCGCATTTTGCCCTTGAATATTGTAGTAGGTTTTCACCTTCAACATCAAAATATCTGGATCGATAGGCTTGGTCACATAATCGATTCCACCGGAAGCATAACCCTTTGTAATAAAGCGTTTGTCGGTATTCACAGCGGAAAGAAAAATAATCGGAATTTCTTTGGTCTTGCTATAACCGGCAAAAGTTTCTGCCACCTCGAAACCATCCATTTCGGGCATTTGAACATCCAAAATTATCAATTGATAATCGTTGCGAAGCCCTTTTGCAAGAGCTTCTTCACCCGAACTTGCGGTATCCACAGGGAAATCCTGAGATTCCAAAAGCCTTTTCAGTGAAAATATATTGGATTGATTGTCGTCTACAATTAAAATCATAAATGTAAAAATAAGCTATTAATACAAGCTTTCATTAATAAAAAACAAAATTAATCAGATTTTTCAACAATTTAACTTCTATGCTTTAATTTTTCATAAACAGTTTATCATAAAAACTTTACAATTTGACAAAATGTAGAGTTTAGCTATTATTATTAATAAAACTTTATCTAAAAAAATAAAAAACTTTATTTTTGAAAATAAAAAATGGATGTTTCAAAAACACTTTACACATCACGATTATTAATACGACCGATTGAAGATGATGACATCACTTTTGTTCATAGAGCTTTATCAAATCCAATAATATATATATTTTTTTGACCATCCGATATGATACATTAGAAGCTACAAAGGAACAAATGGAATGGTACAAACATTTGTCGGAGTCAGGAAAAGGCTTCTGGTGGGCAATTTGCGATAAAAATACCAACGAATTTTTGGGAGCTTGTGGTTTTAGTGGAATTATTAAAGAGCATCAAAAAGCAGAAGGCGGGTACTGGCTTCTACCAGAATATTGGGGAAAAGGATACATTGCTGAGGCTTTTGATACAGCTTGCGAATACGCTCATAAAAACATGAGAATCAAAAGAATAGAATGTGTTATTGAGCCTGAAAATGAGAATTCAAAAAAAATTATGACTAAATTAAATTTCAAATTCGAAGGTCGGATGCGTCAAGCTGAAATAAAAGATGGAAAATTTATTGATATTGACGTTTATTCTAAACTTAGAAACGAATAAAATAAAAGTATTAAATTCTGTAGTTTACTTATTATGAGAATAAGCCTTATAAAAAACTCAGTACTAATATTATTTGTAATGGTTCTTTCTGCTTGTGCGACTCAAAATGCTAGTAATAAATCTATACAAATAGATGAATTTACTTATGTTGATACTACAAGACATAGAGAGATTTCAGTGGCAATTTATCAACCTGAAAATATAGCAACCTCTAATAAAATACCAATAATTTTTAGTCACGGTTGGGGCGAAAATAAAGGTGGTGATAATAAAGTTTATTCCTATTTAACCGAGTTTTTAGCATCTAAAAGTTATACTATCTTCAGTATTCAGCATGAACTTGCAACCGATGAGATGTTAGCTATGGAAGGTAATCTACGAGAAACTCGTCTTCCAAATTGGCAACGTGGTGCGGATAACATTTTGTATGTCCTCAATCGGATTAAGACCGATTTCCCCAATTATGATTATCAAAAATTAATACTTATAGGTCATTCTAATGGTGGAGATATGTCTGTTTTATTTACTCATCAGCATCCAGAATTAGTTGATAAATTGATTTCGATGGACAATCGTCGTATGGAACTACCGAGAACTTCTCAACCAAAAATTTACAGTCTTAGGTCTAATGATTATCCTGCTGATTTTGATGTTTTACCTAATAAAATTGAATTGAAAAAATATGGTATCATAATCGATTGGACCAATATTAAGCATTCGAGGATGGATAATGATGCAACACCTTAAGAGCGCAATTATATGACTAAGAAAATTTTAGATTATATTGAAAAGTAAAATAAATACTAAGACCATAATCTCAAACCACTAGACCAATTATAAGTGATGAATGATGAGTTGTTTTACAGAGATAATTAATAATTCATAATTAGTGACTCCTAACTAAAAGATATAACTCTTTTCCTTAAATCTATAACAAAGAAAGTTTTGCATTTCCGAATTTTGTATTATAAATTCAAGGAATATGGAACACACATATAAAGTTTTAGGAATGACTTGCTCTGGTTGTCAGGGGAAAATTACTGAAGCATTAAATAATATAGAAGGAATTCACGCTCATGTTAATTTAGAAAAAAGTGAAGCAGTGATACACGGCGATCGTGAGGTTAGTTTAGATGAACTTAACGAAGCTCTTTCACAAGCTGGAAACTACAAATTGCAAGACCCAAATGTAGTAGATAACACTTTTGTGAAGCCGCAAGATAGAGTTTCACCGTCGTCGGTTTATTATTGTCCAATGGAATGTGAAGGCGATAAAGTTTATTTTACGCAAGGTGAAAGATGCCCCGTTTGTAAAATGTACTTGGTACCGATTGAGGAGAAGAACCAAGAACCAAGAGTCAAGAGCCAAGAGGAGAAACATCATCATCATCATCATGCTCATCCAACAACCGACAACCATCAACCGCCAACCAACCACGATAACGCGGGAAAATATTATTGTCCGATGTATTGCGAGGGCGACAAGGTTTACGATTCCAATGTGGGTTGTCCCGTTTGTGGAATGGACTTGGTGAAATATCCTGAAAAGAAAAAAGCGCAATACACTTGTCCGATGCATCCAGAAATTGTGCAAGACACGCCAGGCGATTGTCCGATTTGTGGAATGGATTTAGTAAAAATGCCCGACAAAAGTGACGATGAAGAGGATGAAACTTACAATATTTTAAAGAAAAAATTCTGGATTTCTTTGGCGTTCACACTTCCCGTTTTCATTTTGTCGATGGGTGGAATGTGGTATAATTTTCCGTTTTCACACGAATTTCAGGCTTATATAGAATTGGCGTTAACGATTCCGGTTTTGTTTTATTCGGGATGGTTTTTAATGAAAAGAGGTTGGGTTTCATTTAAAACTTGGAACCTCAATATGTTCAGTTTGATTGCTTTGGGCGTTGCTGCTGCATTTTTGTTCAGCCTTTTTGCCATGTTTTTTCCAAATATTATTCCGCACGAAATTCGTGGTCATGGTGGTAATATTCCTCTATATTTTGAGGCGGTCTGTGTGATTTTAACCTTGGTGATTCTTGGACAATGGATGGAAGCGGCGGCTCACAAAAAAACGGGAAAAGCTATTCAAGAATTAATGAATCTTTCGCCTGATGAAGCCACTTTGGTGGAAGGAAATACCGAGCGAAAAATTACTTTGGATAAAGTGAAAATCGGCGATATTTTAAAAGTAAAACCGGGCGAAAAAATTCCAGTTGATGGTAAAATTATCGAAGGAAATTCGTCTATTGATGAATCGATGATTACAGGAGAACCGATTCCTGCTCAGAAATCTGAAAACGATAAAGTAACTTCTGGAACCATCAACGGAAATCAAGTTTTCTTGATGAAAGCCGAAAAAGTTGGCGACGAAACTTTGCTTTCACAAATCATCAAAATGGTGAATGAAGCAAGCCGTAGTCGCGCTCCAATTCAGAAATTGACGGATAAAGTTTCAAAAGTTTTTGTTCCAGTAGTGATTTTAGTTGCTATTTTAACCTTTATTTTATGGCAAGTTTTCGGTCCAGAAGGTCAAAAAACATTATTTGCATTCGTGAACGCTGTTGCGGTTTTAATTGTGGCTTGTCCATGTGCTCTAGGTTTAGCAACGCCAATGTCATTAATGGTTGGAATTGGAAAAGGCGCGAAAAACGGAATTTTAATTAAAAATGCCGAAGCACTTGAACAACTGAACAAAGTAAACGTTTTAATCACCGATAAAACAGGAACTTTAACCGAAGGAAAGCCTTCCTTGGAGCATATTGAAGCTGTTAATGATGCCACCGAAACTAAGATTTTACAAGTTGCCGCTTCTTTAAATCAAAATTCAGAACATCCACTTTCAAACGCTGTTCTAAAGAAAGCAAAAGAACACAACATTGCATTTGAAAAAGTAGAAAACTTTGAAAACGTTTCTGGTAAAGGTGTTCAAGGGAATATTAATGGAAACAAAACTTATTTAGGAAACGAAAATCTTTTAACTTCAAACGGAATTGTCATTCCCGAAATTTTAAAACAAAAAGCCACCGAAGTTCAGTCAAAATCGCACACAATCTCTTATGTAGCTGAAGGAAACCAAGTTTTAGGCTTTGTGAGTTTTACAGATAAAATTAAAGAAACGTCTAAAAAAGCGGTTGAGTTTTTATTAAAAGAAGGCGTTGATGTTATGATGATGACAGGTGACAACGAAAACACCGCAAAAGCCGTCGCAGACGAACTTGGAATCAAACATTACATCGCAAATGCACTTCCGCAAGACAAATTGAATGAAGTTAAAAAATTGCAGTCCGAAGGAAAAATTGTTGCTATGACAGGTGATGGAATTAACGACGCTCCTGCTCTTGCACAATCTAACGTGGGAATTGCGATGGGAACGGGAACCGACGTTGCGATTGAAAGCGCAGAAATGACTTTGCTAAAAGGCGATATTTTGGGCGTTGCAAAAGCAAAAATGTTAAGCGAAAAGCTACTGAAAAACATCAAAGAAAATCTATTCTTTGCGTTTATTTACAACGTTCTAGGAATTCCGTTAGCAGCAGGTTTGCTCTACCCTTTCTTCGGAATCTTGTTGTCACCGATGATTGCCGCCGCAGCAATGAGTTTTAGTTCGCTTTCTGTAATTTTAAATTCTTTGAGATTGAATGCTGTGGATTTGGATGTGAAGTAAAAAGTTAAAGCATTATTAAAGAAAAACTTGTTGATATTCTCAGCAAGTTTTTCTATTTTTAAACTGTAAGTCTCCCCAAACGTTGGACAGAATTATACCCTCATTTTGTATTGTAAAACTATAAAATATTTCATTCTGTT
>NZ_JBYFBZ010000016.1:0-30671 GCF_057652215.1 Soonwooa sp. T0.1_25
CCTACAAACGAAAAAAAATCCTAATTTAGAACCACAAAAAAAACTGAAAAATGTGTCAACTATTTCAGGATAATACAAAACTATGCGCTAAAAGATGGGATTTTTCACAACTAATCGACTTGAAAGTCGAAAAATTGGCAAAGAAATAATAACAAGTTTAAAAAAGAAAAATAATAAAGCATTAATTATCCATTATAGTTGTGAATCTTTTTTCAATTTGAACGGTAGAACACCGAGAGTTACTTCAATTTGTATAAAAGACCGAGGAAGTAACACTACAAAAACTTTCTCAATTCATATACAAGCACAAATCGAAAAATTTGATTTGTGTTGTATAGATGATGATGAATATGATATTTTGGAAAAAAAAATGTTAATAGATTTTTACAAGTTTGTAAATAAACACCACACTTGTAACTGGATTCACTGGAACATGAGAAATGCAAGTTATGGTTTTGAGGCAATAGCAAATAGATTTAGAATTCTAGGAGGAACACCAAAAGAAATAGAATCAAAATTTAAATTTGATTTACCTGAAATATTGGGGAAAATCTATACTTACAAATTTGAAAAACATAAACCCAATGGACAATTACTAAATTTAGCGAATAGGAATGAAATTTCGAATAGAGATGCATTAATTGGGAAAGATGAGGCAACAGCATTTGATAATCGTGATTATTTGAAACTTCATATGTCTACAACTCGAAAAGTAGAAATAATTGACCGAATTTTAACATTAGAAGAAGAAAATAAATTAAAAGTTGAAGCAAGTGTTTTCACAATTTATGGAATAAGTCCAATGGGAATTTTCGAAATGATAAAAAATAATTGGCTTCTTTTCATAATCTGGAGTATTTTGTTATATCTAATCGGAGCCGCATTCGAACCAATTGTGCAAAAATATTTTGGCACAAATTAGAAAAAAAGACTGCAGATAACATTGTATTATATAAAGTCTATATAAGTTGTCCTTTATTAATGGTACTTTCTGACTTTCTTTATTAAAAAAGTACAACATAAGTATAACAAATCAGAAAACATCGATGAACAGATAGATTCCGAGGTGTTGTTGTTTAGCTTGAAATTCTAAACTCTGATAGATAGGGAGTTTTTCGCAATAATAATCATGGCTAGCTTTTGCATAGCCATTTTTTATAAGTTCTTCATTCAAGCATTTGCCGTTTGGTAGGATGACATAAGCTAACTGCCGTTTCCAGAAATCGACTTGGTGTTTGGATTCAGTGATTAATGTTAGGCGTGTGCCGACAGGCACAAGCGATAACATAAAATCTAAACTCATGAGTCCAAACTGCACCAACCTATATGCAGGAACATGGCTTTTGGCTTCGTCTTGTAGCGTTTTACGGCTTATCTTTACTTCGGGAGCATCTAATCCGTATAATCTTATTTCTTTGCTTATTTGCCCGAATTCTTCTTTCACGATTAAACTATCTCCATCCAATACCCTTTCCACAATCATGTGGGTCTCGATTTGAATGTCTTTCATTAGAAAATAATTTTCTTGGTCTTGAACCTTAAAGCTGCTCTTATTTTCCGTTCCATTTGGTGTGATTTCATTGTATTTCATTGGTTTACAGTATTTTAATTATTGTTTTTATAAAGTTAATTCAAGAAATTTATATCTGTCTAGACAACAGATTTTTTCATTCTTTTTTAACATTTAAAATTTAATATCATGGCAAGACAAAAAGGTCTTATGAAATACGTCGGAACGATTGGCGATGTAAGACATTTCAAAATCAAAGGGCAACAAGGTTTTTTCGCAGGTATGGTAGGCGGACCTACTGCAGAACAAGTGAAAACTGCCCCAGAGTTCGAAAGAACAAGAGAAAACATGAACGAGTTCGGGGGTTGTGCGAAAACAGGGAAATCTCTGAGAACGGCTTTATCTGCGTTAATGGGGAAATTTACTGATCCACAAGTTACAGGTCGATTAACTTCTATTATGAAGAAAATCAATTTGGAGGATGGAACGGAAGCCAGAGGTTACCGAAAAGTAGAAGTTTCTACCCAAAGAAAATATTTAGAAGGCTTTGAGTTTAACAAGAATCTTTCTATTAGTGGTATTTTCAATGCTCCTTATGATGTAAATCACGATGTAAGCCGCAATACTGCTGATTTTATCATTGCTGAATTTAATCCAGTTGATTTGATTTCTGCGCCTTCGGGTTCTACGCATTTCCGTTTGCTTAATGCTTTAGCGGTTTTATCAGATTTTACCTACAACCCTACTACAGGAACTTATGAACCTGAAGATATGGTCAACAACGAGTTAACTAATGTTGAATATTCAACTTACATTCCGTTAGATACGATTTATGCAGGTTCTACCTTGACTTCTGCGTTACCAGGTGCGCCAACATTAACCAATAATGTTTCGGTAGTTCAGTGTATTGGGATTGAGTTTTTCCAAGAGGTTAACGGTCAGTATTATCCTTTTGCGAGTGGTAACTGTCTCAAAATTGAGGAAGTTTTTTAGTTTGTGTTTAACAAGAGCCTTCTCAATTCGGGAAGGCTTTTTTAATTCTTAAAAGTCATGAGAACAAAAATAGTTAGAGTTGCCGAAGGCAAACAATCCACGCTATCCCATTTATATATTGATGGAATTTTCCAATGTTTTTTATTGGAGGATAAAATAAGAGCCGTAAAAATCATGAAACAAACTGCGATTCCTACAGGTTCATTTTATCTGACTTTAAATACTTGGGGCGGTAAGAATAAAGACTACGCCAATAAGTTTCCCGTTATGCATCGTGGCATGATTGAAATTGACGGTTTACCAACCTTTGACGCTGTGTATATCCATATCGGAAATACGTTCACTCAAACGGCTGGATGTCCACTTTGCGGACTAAGTTATATCAAAAAAGATGGTGATTATCAGGTTCTACAAAGTACCGAAGCCTACAAAATGATTTATCCTAAGCTGCTCAACGTTGTACAAGGAAAAGACAAAGGCATCATCATCGAAAACAATTTTCAATTCTAAAACATGGAAATCATGAGTGCAACATTGGATATCAATATTCTGTTTGGTTCAATTTCCAGTCTGTTATTGGCGGTGGTTGCTTATTTTATTAAGCAATTACACTCCGATTTTAAGAATATGGAACGCGATATTTCGGAAGTCAAAACAATGGCTTTGCTTATCAAAACAGAATTCAAAAACTCGCAAGATCTTCTCAATCAAAAAGTAGAATATCTGGAGCAAAGAGTCAATAAGTTAGAGTTTAATGTATCAAAATTACAAGACAATGAAAACAAATAATTTCAATTTAGTAAGTCGGATTCAGGAACCCACACCAAAATGGTTTCGCATTATTCGCACTGTTGGTCTTACCCTAACCGCCGTTGGTGGTGTTTTAGTAGCTGCTCCGGTGGCTTTACCTACTGCAGTTGTAACGATTGGAGGCTATTTGCTTCTTGGTGGTACTCTCGCAAGTGCACTTTCACAAACCGCCATTAAGTCGGAAGAATTCGGGAAAAATTCCGAAAAAATTCAAGAAAATCAATCTGCAGATCAAGATTCAGAAAAGCAATAGCTTTCAATTTCTATCAATTAACCCCTTTTAGGCTCGGCAATTCGTCGGGCTTTTTTAATGTACTTCTATTGCTTTCCTTTGCTTGCACTCCGTTATTTAGGAGGGTTAAATATGTTGCACTTATCTACCTTTCGAGGTGGGAATAATGTTCAAACAAATGAAAAGTCCCCGATTCGGGGACTTTAAAAAATTAGATTTGAAAATAATACTTTCGGACTAAAACGGAACGAAGTTCGGATAGCTGCTTAAGTTGTTCGGTAAACTTCTGCTCCAACTGATAAACGGCTTTGATGTCGGAAAGGATTTTGGCGTTTTCTTGCATCTTGGCAAGGCTTGGAATGATGAAATTTTGCAGAATTTTCTTGAATTCAAACAAGCGAAGCATTTCGATAACACTACCGCATAAATACGGATGAAAAAAGCCATTTTTCCAGAGCGTGAAAAATGTCCAGTACAGGTTTTCGCGTTCTTCTTGGTCGTTGCAATACAGGATAAAACAGTTCGGGCAAGGCTCAAACAGTGGCTTTCCTGCGTTGTGTCCTCTTGAAAGGATAAATAGAGCATTTTCGGGCGTTTCTTTTTCAGAATTGTACGTGCGTACTTTAAAATTTGTCATGGCGTGGGATTTAAAAATTGATGCTGCGCCGAAAATTTTTCAAAAGAAAACGAAGAAAAAAACCGAAAAAAAAAGAAAAAAAGAAAGCCCTCTTTTTAGGGGGCGGGGAATTGTGTCAAGGTTTTTTGGAAAAAGTTTTTTTGTAAATTCTTTACAAAAAAATCTTTTTGCAAAAACCCGTAGGGCTTGACCTTTACACAATATAGCGGCTGGATTAGGAAGCCCCCTAACTTGCTTTTCTTTTTTTATTTTTTGTAGGAACCCCAATGTTCTAAGAATGGTAAAAAAGGGGTGGGACGATGCTTGGCAAAGGATGGTGAGCGGTGGAAAAGGCAGGTGTATATGGCGGTTGGCGTTCAGTGTGGCGATATACTCCTGCGTGCGGTGACTGAACTGCATACATAAGCTTGCGTTGTATGGAGTGATGGAACTTGGAGAAGGTCGGATTTAGATTCGGGAAGATTCGGCAAAAACGGGTAGATAAGCTCGCACAAAAAAGATGCTTGACTTTCCGTTCAATTATGATAATATTTCATTTGGAAACTAATCGTTCTGCGCGTTGGAAAAGATAGCTGTATGACTGATTGACGGAAGGAGCTTTGTTGGATGTTTTAAAGACCGATGAAGAAATACACTAAAACTATGTGCCTATGAAACTACCGTATTTTTGAATTGGGATTTAAACAAAGCGTTGGCATAAGCTCCTGGAGGATTGAAGGAATACTGCTATGCGAGTGAGTGAAAGTGGCTGATTGCGTGAACTATTTTTTTATTTTCTATAAAATAGTTTCAGGCAAGAAGCGACTGTAACGATTGGCAAAGGACTACTCTATCTGCATCTTTTTTGTGCATCCTATAAAATGGGTGGGTTGGGAGAAAAGCGTTGGCAAGGAGAAGGCACAAAAGGGCTATGCCCGTTGTATGGGAAGCATTTAACATAATCTCACATTATAGGCATACCTTGTTGGCAGTTGCGGTAACCCTTCGACAGGCTCAGGACAGGCGGGTGGACGCAATCCCCGAAGCGGCTGCGTATGAGTATAATGTCTATTATGTTATTTGCTGGGGGAAAGCGGTGCTATTTGTAAGTTAGTTGTCAAGTTGGCGTTTCAATTCCTCTTTGCTTGGTAGGACTGCTTTATATTCTTTAGCGAAAATAGTTTTATTGTCTTCGGGAAGTGTGAATTCTACTACAGTTTTGTTTTCTTCCTTACAGAGTATGATTCCGATGGTATGGTTTTCTTCTGGAAGTTTTACCATACGGTCATAGTAATTAACATACATCTGCATTTGTCCAATATCTTGATGCGTTAATTTACCTATTTTTAAATCGAAAATAACAAAACATTTTAGCAAACGATTGTAGAAAACCAAGTCTACAAAAAAGCTATCTCCTTCAAATGTAAATCTTCGTTGTCTTCCTTCAAATAAAAATCCTTTACCTAATTCAAGCATAAAATGCTCTAATTTATTGATGATTTCGGTTTCTAAATCGGATTCAGAATAGCGGTTATCTTCTTTTAAATCTAAAAACTCTAAAACATAATGACTCTTTAGTACATCGGTTGGTTTTTCAATTATTTGACCTTTCTTAGCCAAATCTTTCACTCCTTCCTTATCACGGCTTAATGCTAAACGTTCGTAAACAGCGGAATTAAATTGTCTTTTCAATTCACGTAGGCTCCAGTTGTTTTTGGTAGATTCTATTTCATAGAATTTGCGTTCGTCTTCATTATTAATTTTCATCAATTGAATGTAATGCGACCATGACAAAGAAAATGGAAATTCAGAAATCCCTGTTTGCAGTTGGGAAATTTCGGAAATATGAGACAGCGTCTCGTAAATTGGTGCGTCGGTAGAAATACGAGACGGTGTCGCGTAATTTTGGTATATGAGATAAAATTTGCGCATCCATTGTAAATTATCAACGGAATAACCTCTACCAAACTCTTTTGTAAGTAAACCACTTAAGTTTTTAAGCGTTTCTTTAGCGTAATCTGCACGTTCTTTTCCATTTTGTTCATCTTCCACAATCATTCTACCTATCTCGAAATAGGTTAAAATCATCGCAGAATTCACATTTCGAACAATGCTATTTCTTGCATTATCTACAAGATTTTTAATAGATTGAAAAAGTTGGGAACGCTGTAAATCACTCATGTTACAAAGGTAAACATTTTGACTATCAATAATAAAATTATTATATGTACGAGAGGTTAAAACGTCTTACTATAGCAATATATACTACTTGAAAATAACAATAGCTTTTTGTTGATTACTTTCGATTCTCATTTTTTCATTGACACCATTAAGGATATTATCTAAGTTTAAAATAATTGGCTCAACAATATGTAACTCGTAATCACCTAACTCGAATTCTATGCCATGAATAATTACATTTCCCATATGTCCTGCAAGTTTCATAGGAACAATTTTGCCTTTTGATTCTTCAAAAATCTCAATATTATTAGATGTAAGTGGAACTTTAAATGAAAGTCCATTGAATGTTTGTTCAACAGGTTTATTTTTAGATTTAGCTAACACTTTTTCCAAATAAGAATCATTTTCATCTGATACTTCATTAATATCAATAGTAGAAAACTTGACTTTAAATAATTTCTCGATTTCTTTTAGTTTTTGAAAATATTCAAAGTAAAAAATATTATAATCATATAAGCCTTTTAATCCATCTGTTATTCTTTCCTCAAAATTTTCGAAGGAAGAAAATATTAAATTTCCCTCCCAAAAGGCACTGAACATTTTTCCAAGTGTTAATGAATTCATTGCTGCATAAAACTGTAATTGCTTAGCAACACTATTGATCTGTTTTGAATTTCTATAATCAACTTTAAAATTTAAAGAATTTTTATCATCCAATTCGTATAAGACTTCAAATTCATTACCGTGTAATTCAGCAACTAATTTATTCTTGTTAATACCTTGGAAAAATTTGATGTGAATATCATTCGTTTCTGTTCCATCATCAAAAATAACATCTACTTTTTTATCAAAAATAGGGCTTGGAATAACTGTCAAGTTTTGAATATCTTGGATTCCAGCTATTTTGATTCCTTCAATTCTAAAATCCCAGTCTCCAAAAGCAGATTTATCAATGACCAACTCATCTAAATATTCACCTTTTGACAAATCAATTATTTTTTCAAAATCAGGATAATCAGACTTAACTGTAAAAGTAGCAATAGATTCTGCATCACCATCTATTCCTTTAAAATTCTTAATTATATTTTTATCCTCATTGATTTCTATTTCCGATTTCAAATTGAAGTTTCTAATAAAATCTGCATAAAGTTCAGCATCAATGAACTTATTTTCAAAATCTTTTTTTATGTTATCTTTTAAATATTGTATTAGCTCTGTAAAAAGTTCTTCCCCCGTAGAATTAATGTAATGAATATTTTTACCATACAAATGATTTAATTTTTGAGGTGAAACGTTTGGTGAAACAAAGAAACATTCTTTCTTATTATTTCCAAGCTTTTTAGTAATATTATCAAATATCACGGCAATATTTGAATCATCCAAACTATATCCAATAAATAATATACTCTTGGTAGCAATTTTTTCTTTTATAACTGTCCAAAGCACATCATCCTCTTTCTTGCTACCAAAGAAATTGTCATAATCTGATCTTGTAATTATGACAGAATCAGGAACAGATAAATCACCATGAATTTTATAAAGATTTACTTTTTTATCAGAAGAATATGGAATTTGTTGGTCAGAGTATATCGTATTGATTTTGGACTTATAAACATCTTCAAAAAGTAAATCATAATTAGTTGTAACGATATTTCTAAAATGTGGAATTTTTGAAATATTCATATGAGTTGAAGTCGATATGAACTTTGATATTAAAATTCTTTCTTTTAGTTTTTGAATAAGATAATTTCTATTATTACCTTTAATTCTATAAATTTCTTCAGCTAAATCAGGTAACAATAGATTACTATTGATACTATTTTTTTCGCTTTGAGTTAATCCATCAAAGATAAATTCTGACAATTGGTTACCTGTCGGCAAACCAGCATATAATGATAAGCCAGCACCTACCCATAATACAACCTCACCACGACTTATTAACTGAAATAAATTTTCTTTGTACATTTTTTCAAACTAGAATTTTCGAAAGTAAATTGTGAGATATAGTATTATCCCGTGAATTTTCAAATATACAAACTGCGAATGAAAGAAAAAAGAGGAAAACCGTAATGACGTAAGAACGTAAGAGAAAATGAAGAAAACTTTTAGAAATATTTTTGGATTTGAAAAAAACTATTTTAGATGGACTAAATGATGCAAAATAGTGAAAGGTAGATTTTCGTTTGCATTGGTTTATATTAATTGCAGATGTTTTTTGAATGATGGAAAAACAAAAAAAATGTTTTGCACAAAAGTAGCTACGCATCTTACGTTATAAAAAAAGCGAAAAGAAAAGTAATTGGATGAAAAAACTGATTTACAATAGGTTATTTGCGAAAATGACTAAAAAATAGTGCAGCATAAAGAATTAATCTCTATCTTTGCCCTGTGAAGTATTTCGGAATTTTCTTTGCAGTTTTCTTTACCATACTCGTTACAATGCCTTGTAACGATGGCTTGGCACAAACTGTGGTAAATAAAACGCAACTTCATAAGGATCACAAAGAATCATCAGAAAAACATTCTGATTTATGCTCTCCATTTTGTAGTTGCTCATGTTGCGGAATGCAGATTTCCGAAGCAAGCTATAGCATTTATCATTTCGAGCAAGAAATTTTCCCAATCTATTCAGAAATAGTAAGTTACCAACCTCAAAAGGAGTTTGGTATCATCTATGGTATTTGGCAACCGCCCAAGATTTAATTTTTATTGAGTTTTTATACGCGTAAGCGAGAACATTTGCATTGTCTTATGTTCTAATCGCTGTGTAGGTCGTATGTAGAGAATTATTTTCAGTAAAAATTAAATAGTCTATGTTAGATAGTATTATCAAATTTAGCATCAAGAACAAGATTGTCATTGGTATTATGACCTTGGTGCTTATTATTTGGGGTGTATGGAGCGCCACCAAATTACCCATCGATGCTGTACCCGATATTACGAATAATCAGGTTCAGATTATCACCGTTTGTCCCACTTTGGCGGGGCAAGAAGTAGAGCAACTTGTTACTTTTCCCATAGAACAAAGTATTGCTAATATCCCCGATATTGAGGAAACCAGAAGTATTTCGCGTTTTGGATTATCAGTAATTACCGTTGTTTTTAAAGAGGAAGTCGATATTTATTTTGCTCGCCAATTAATAAATGAGCAGTTAAAGCAAGCTGCAGAACAAATACCCAAAGGCGTTGGCACACCAGAATTAGCCCCTGTGAGTACAGGTTTGGGAGAAGTGTATCAATACATTTTGCATCCTAAAAAAGGAAGTGAGAAAAAGTATACAACGCAAGAGTTACGAACGATGCAAGATTGGATTGTTCGTAGACAATTAAACGGAACGCCTGGCGTTGCGGAAGTGAATAGCTTTGGTGGTGAAGTAAAGCAATATGAAGTTGCTATCGATCCAAACAGACTTCGAGCGATGGGCGTAAGTATTACCGAGATTTTTGATTCCTTAGAAAAAAACAATCAAAATACGGGTGGCGCTTATATCGATAAGAAACCAAACGCCTACTTCATTCGTGGAATTGGAATGGTAACTTCTTTGGAGGATGTGAAAAATATTCCTGTAAAAAACGTTTCGGGCAGCGTACCAATTTTCATTAAAGATGTTGCGGATGTTCGTTTTGGGCATGCCATTCGATACGGAGCAATGACCTACAATGGTGAAGTGGATGCTGTAGGCGGAATGGTGATGATGTTGAAGGGCGCCAATTCTAACGAGGTTGTAAACTTGGTAAAAGACAAACTACCAACTATTCAAAAATCCTTACCTGCGGATGTTGTGATAGAACCATTTTTGGACAGAACCAATTTGGTTGACAGAGCGATAGCCACCGTTGAAAAAAACCTAATTGAAGGAGCTTTAATCGTTATTTTTGTATTGGTTTTGTTCCTTGGAAACCTACGTGCTGGATTAATCGTTGCTTCAGCCATTCCACTTTCGTTATTATTTGCTTTAGGAATGATGAATGTTTTTGGTGTAAGTGCCAATCTGATGAGTTTGGGAGCGATAGATTTTGGATTGATAGTAGATGGTGCTGTGATTATTGTAGAAGCCACTTTACATCATTTAGGATTGCGAAAATCCACGCAAAGGCTTACCCAATCGGAAATGGATGAAGAAGTTTTCCTTTCTGCATCTAAAATTAGAAATAGTGCCGCTTTTGGTGAAATCATCATTCTTATTGTTTACATCCCTATTTTAACATTGGTTGGTGTTGAAGGAAAAATGTTTACACCCATGGCTAAAACAGTAGGTTTTGCAATTTTGGGCGCGTTAATTCTATCTTTAACCTATATTCCTATGATGAGTGCTTTGTTTTTATCTAAAAACCCGACGCACAAAGAGAATATTTCGGATAAGATGATGAACAAACTGCATAAAGTGTATGAACCTCTTCTACGAAAAGCTTTGAAAATTAAGTATTGGTTGGTTGGCGGAACGGTTGCCTTGTTTGTTTTTAGCGTTATGATTTTTAATAGAATGGGTGGAGAGTTTATTCCGCAATTGCAAGAAGGCGATTTTGCTTTCCATTGTATTTTGCCACAAGGAAGTTCTTTAACTCAAAGTATTGAAACATCCATGCAAGCTTCTCGAATTATTAAAGAATTTGACGAAGTAAAAATGGTAGTTGGTAAAACCGGTTCTGCCGAAGTTCCTACAGACCCAATGCCGCCTGAAGCGTCTGATATGATTATTGTTTTGAAACCAAAAAGCGAATGGAAAATTGATAAAACGTATGATGAATTAGGCGAGGAAATACTCGAAAAACTAGAAGTTATTCCAGGAATTTTCTTTGAAAAAAGTCAACCTATACAGATGCGTTTTAATGAATTGATGACGGGCGTTCGTCAAGATGTTGCTGTAAAAATATTTGGTGAAAATTTGGATTCTTTAGCCATTTATGCAGATAAAACCGCTAAAGCCATACAAAAAGTGGAAGGTGCAACTGCACCGCAAGTAGAACGCGTAAGTGGACTTCCACAAATCAACGTCGAATACGATCGTACCCGAATGGCAAATTACGGATTAACGATTGAAGACGTAAATACTGCGGTAAGTACAGCTTTTGCAGGACAAGCGGCGGGACAAGTTTTTGAAAACGAAAGACGTTTTGACTTGGTGGTTCGATTGGATAGTCTTCACAGAAGCAGTATTGACGATGTGAATAATCTGATGATTTCAACCCCAACGGGAAGCCAAATTCCTTTGTCGCAAGTGGCAAATGTAGATTACAAATTGGGTCCATCACAAATCAGTCGTGAAGAAGGAAAACGCAGAATTGTAGTTGGTTTCAATGTAAAAGATCGCGATGTAGAAAGCGTGGTAAAAGACATTCAAAGTCAATTAGAAAAGGAAATCAAATTACCTTCTGGATATTATTTCACCTACGGCGGACAATTTGAAAACCTACAAGCTGCAAGTCAACGATTATTAATTGCCGTTCCTGCCGCATTGTTGTTAATCTTCATGTTGCTGTATTTTACGTTTAAATCCTTTAAACAAGCAATACTCATCTTCACTGCAATCCCAATGAGTGCGATAGGTGGTGTTTTCGCATTGCTTATTCGGGATATGCCGTTTAGTATTAGTGCCGGAATTGGTTTTATTGCCTTGTTTGGCGTTGCGGTTTTGAATGGAATTGTTCTAATTGGAACGTTTAATCAACTAGAAAAAGAAGGAGAAACCGATATTATAAAACGGGTGTTTGAAGGAACAAAAACGCGACTACGTCCCGTATTGATGACTGCTACAGTAGCCTCTTTAGGATTTTTGCCCATGGCTATTTCAACAGGCGCCGGTGCAGAAGTTCAAAAGCCTTTAGCAACCGTAGTTATTGGTGGTTTAATTACCGCAACTTTCTTAACCTTATTTGTTTTACCGATGCTGTATATTATTTTCAGTACAAAAATCAATAGAAGAAAAATGAATTTGAAACCCATTAGTACGGTTATTATTTTCGGATTTTTAATATTAGGTCAAGGTTTAAATGCTCAAAATACATTGTCGTTAAGCATTGAACAAGCGACTGAAATGGCAGTGAGCAACAATCCACTTTTAAAATCAAAAGATTTGGATGTAAAAGTTTCGGAAGCTTTGAAACCTACTGCAAATGAACTTCCTAAAATGGATGTAGGTGTTCAGTTGGGGCAATACAGCAGTCCAAAATTTGATCAATCATTTTCCATTTCGCAAAGTATTCCTTTTCCAACTTTGTTTAAGGCAAGAAAAGAATTGATTAATCAAGAAATAAAAAGCAAACAAATCAATAAGGAAATTTCTACAAATGAGTTGGCAAAACAAGTTCGAACGTATTATTATCAAATCGAATATTTGCAATACAACCAAACCAAATTGCAAAAAATGGACAGTTTGTATCAAGATTTTATCCGAATTGCAACCGTTCGTTTTAATGCGGGCGACATTAAGAAAATCGAAATTAATACGGCAGAAACGCAACGTGGTGAAATCAATCTTTTGCTAAAACAAAATGATGTGTATTTGCAAAATGCGTACAAAAATCTGAAAACTGTTTTGTACACCCAAGATGACATTCGAATTCCGCTTAATAAGCATTTTGAACCTTTAAAAGTAGATTATGTTTTAGACAGTTTTGCGGTTGCCAACCACCCTATTGTTAGGGCTTTTTATCAAGAAATGGAAATCGCAGAGAAAACCAAACAAGTGGAAAAATCGCAAGGTTTACCCGAGTTTAGTTTAGGCTATACCAATCAGTCTTTAATAGGTTTTCATACATTGAATGGTCAAGAAAAATACTTCGACGCAGGAAACCGATTTCACGCTGCTACGATTGGAGTTGCCATTCCATTAACTTTTGGTGCAACGAAAGCAAAAATACAGTCATTGGAATATCAAAAACAAATGGCTGAAACTAATGCAAAATTGCAGCAACAACAACTTACTACTCAGCTTGAAAACGCTTTCAACCAATATCAACAAGATGTGATGCAGTACGAGTATTATGTGAACCAAGCTTTACCAAACGCTGAAAAAATTGTCAAAGCGGGACAACTTGGATACAAAACTGGAGAGATTTCGTATGTGGAATATCTTTTTGCTTTACAAACCGCAACCAATATTCAGTTGAAATATTTGGAGTCGATACAGCAAGTAAATCAGTCAGTCATTAGTATTAATTCATTACTTAATAAATAACATGAAAATTAAATATAGCATTCTAAACCTAGCTTTTGTCGCTCTACTTACAACAAGTTGTTCTAAAAAAGAAAAATCTGTTGAAGGCGAAGTAAAAACTGAACAAGCTGAGGAACATCACGAGGAAACGCCACAAACCATTGCTACACTTACGGAGGAACAAATGAAAGCCGTAGGCGTAACACTTGGTAACATTGAAATGAAAGAATTGGCTTCTACAATCAAAGCTAATGGGATGTTACGAGTGCCTAACAACAACAAAGCTACCGTAACTTCTCTGTACGGAGGTGTTATAAAAACATTGAATGTGCAAATTGGTAGCTACGTAAGAAAAGGGCAAGTAATAGCCACCATTGCCAATCCCGAATACATCCAATTGCAAGAGCAGTATCTTACTGTAAACAGCAGAATTACCTTTGCCCAACAAGAATACCGCCGTCAAAAAGAATTGTTTGATAACGATGCAGGAGCCAAAAAAAACCTGCAAAGTTCGAGTGCTGAATTGAAGTCTTTACAAACACAAAGAGCATCACTTTCTCGTCAACTGCAAATGATGGGTATTAATCCGAGTTCAGTGAACAATGGAAATTTACGTTCTGGCTTAACAATAACGTCGCCAATTAATGGCACAATAAGCGCTATTAATGCTCAAATAGGAAGTTATGTAGACGTTTCTTCACCCGTCGCCGAAATAATCGACAATGCGTCTATTCATTTGGATTTACAGGTTTTTGAAAAAGATTTACCCAAAATGCAAGTTGGGCAAATTGTTCATTTTAAACTCACTAATAATCCCGAAATTGAGTATGATGCACGCGTTTACAGTATTGGTTCTTCTTTTGAAAACGATAGCAAAACCATTTCTGTTCACTGCACTGTAACCGGAAGTAAAACGGGACTTATCGATGGAATGAATATTACAGGTGTTGTAAGTTTGAGCAATACCACAACACCTGCAGTTCCTAATGAAGCGATTGTAGAAGCGGATGGGAAGTTTTATATTTTCGTAAAAACAGATAAGAAAGCGGAAGAACATCAGGAAGAAGGCGAAGAACATGCTCAGGAAAAAAGCAAGGAACAAACTGCAAAAAGTGATGGTCATGCTAACGAAAAAACAATGAATTTTGAAAAGATAGAAGTTGTGAAAGGTTCATCCGACATGGGTTATACAGCGATAACTACAATAAATGAAGTTGATCCTAATGCGCAAATTGTTGTAAAAGGAGCATTTTTTGTTAATGCAAAATTAAGTAACGCAGGAGAACACGAACATTAATTAAATACCAACATCAAAAAATAAAATTATGTCTAAACAATGTTGCAGTACAGACGAAACTGTACCCGTAAAAAATAAAAATATCCCACCAACAGAACAACATTCTGACGATGATGGACACAACCATGGCGAAGCATCAACTACTAAAGAAGGTGTATTCAAAATGTTTCTACCTGCGATAATATCCTTTGTGATTCTAATGGTAGGATTGGCTTTTGATTATTATGTAAAACCCGATTGGTTTGCAGGTTGGGTGCGCATCGTATGGTACGGTGTGGCATATCTACCCGTAGGATTACCCGTAATAAAAGAAGCAGCTGAAAGTATAGGAAAAGGTGATGTATTCTCCGAGTTTTTTCTCATGAGTATCGCTACCATTGGTGCTTTTGCGATTGGTGAATATCCCGAAGGTGTTGCCGTAATGTTATTTTATGCAGTTGGTGAAGCTTTTCAGGATTTGGCTGTGTCACGTGCGAAAGGAAATATCAAATCATTGCTTGATCAGCGTCCTGACGAAGTAACGATTTTGGAAAACAATCAAACCAAAACCATTAAAGCTGCGGAAGCCAAAATCGATCAAATTATTCAATTAAAACCGGGTGAAAAATTGGCTTTGGATGGTGAATTGCTAACCGATAATTCTTCTTTCAATACGGCCGCATTAACTGGGGAAAGTAAACCCGACACGAAATCAAAAGGCGACACCGTTCTTGCTGGAATGATTAATTTAAATTCCGTTTCTCAAGTACGAATTACCACTCCGTATGAAGATAGTAAGTTGAGTAAGATTTTAGAAATGGTTCAAAATGCGACTTCTCAAAAAGCACCAACCGAACTATTTATTCGAAAATTTGCAAGAATTTACACGCCAATCGTCGTATTTCTAGCTATTGGAATCTGTTTACTACCCTATTTCTTTATTCAAGATTACGAGTTTAAAACATGGTTGTACAGAGCATTAATATTCTTGGTGATTTCATGTCCGTGTGCTTTGGTGATTTCCATTCCGTTGGGCTATTTTGGTGGAATTGGAGCTGCAAGTAAAAACGGAATCCTATTTAAAGGA
Organism: Soonwooa sp. T0.1_25; assembly: GCF_057652215.1. Taxonomy (NCBI): domain Bacteria; kingdom Pseudomonadati; phylum Bacteroidota; class Flavobacteriia; order Flavobacteriales; family Weeksellaceae; genus Soonwooa; species Soonwooa sp. T0.1_25. The sequence continues at coordinate 15,863 of NZ_JBYFBZ010000016.1, forward strand.
AGCAATTTCTTGGATAAAATTGCCGAAATTCAAAACGTGGTGATGGACAAGACAGGAACCATGACAGAAGGGGTTTTCAAAGTTCAAGAAGTGAATTTGAAACCTGAATTCAACAAAGATGAACTTCTAAAAATGGTGAATGCGTTGGAAAATTTGAGTACGCATCCCGTTGCTACAGCTATTCATGAGCATGTAGGTGAAGTTGATACTACTATTCAATTAGAAAATTCCGAAGAAATCGCAGGTCACGGATTGAAAGCTACGATTAACGGAAAAGAGCTTTTGGTTGGGAATTTCAAATTAATGGATAAATTCAACATCAAGTACGATATTGATCCTTCAAGCATCGTTTACACCCTAATTGCCGTTGCTTACGGTGGACAATTTGCAGGCTATATTACTATTGCGGATAGCATTAAAGAAGATGCGAAACAAACGGTGGAAAAACTACATCAATTAGGCGTGAAAGCAACGATGTTGAGCGGTGACAAATCTACCGTAGTTCAGTTTGTAGCTAAAGAACTGGGAATTGATAATGCTTTTGGCGATTTGTTGCCCGAAGACAAAGTGAATAAAGTAAAAGAAATTAAAGCCAAAAATGAAACGGTGGCTTTTGTGGGCGATGGTGTAAATGACGCTCCTGTTGTGGCTTTAAGTGATGTAGGAATTGCAATGGGCGGTTTGGGTAGTGATGCCACAATTGAAACTGCTGATATTGTGATACAAGATGATAAACCATCAAAAATCCCAATGGCAATTAATATTGGGAAGCAAACCAAAAAGATTGTTTGGCAAAATATTATTTTGGCATTTGTAGTGAAAGGCATTGTTCTCGCTCTTGGCGCAGGCGGAATAGCTACGATGTGGGAAGCTGTTTTTGCAGATGTTGGTGTTGCTTTCTTGGCAATTCTTAACGCCATACGAATTCAACGGATGAATTTCAAAGCTTAAAACAAAAAACGCTTGCGATGGCAAGCGTTTTTTTTATGTTTTAAAAGATTATTTGGCTTTACAACAACCATCTAATTTAGCATAGGATTCTGGATCTGCTTTCACATCATCCGCATCATAACCCAATTTAGCAATAGCCGTTTTTATGGTGGCAATATTGGTTTTCTTTGGGTTTTAATACACGATAATTTCGTTAGTATCTTCGTATAAGGTATACATTTTTACACCTTTTGTTTTTAGCATATTGGCTTTAAAGTTTAAGCCACAAGTTTCGCAAGCTTTGCAATGGTCGCAATTGATTTTTGTTTTGATTACGGCTCTACCCGACTCTTTTTCTTGTGCTTGTAACGACATTCCGAATCCTAAAAAAAGAATGAAGAAAAATAAGATTTTTTCGGAATAAAGTTTTTGAAGATTACGCCTTTATTTGAGCCTTTTCAAACATTAATTTTAAATCATTTGGAATCGGAAACGATTTCATTGGAGGAACATTTGCAACACCTGGATTACCAATAGGAATAGTACCTACAAAAGATTTAACGCCACCAAAAATTAATCGTGGTATTTGTCCTAAAACTTCTTTAGTACTTTTAATTTTAACCCCGAAAATAAGCATTTTCCAATGTACAGCATTATGAGTAAATGGATAACGTTGTCCTAAAATATGGGCTCTTTCCAAATGTTTCCATGCTTTTTGTAAATCGTTTTTAGTAAAAGCAATTCTATATTTGTTAAGTTCTTCCAAGTAAAAAGGCTGTAGTTTGGAAGGCATTTTTAGATTAAAATTCATGAGTATAATACTAAAATTAAAATTTCTAAAAAGATAGGCTTAATTTATAATATAATTATTTTTCATTCAGAAAATTATCAAAACTCCCTTGAAACGCTGTATTTTCTATTGATTGATTTATTGTTTTGTTATCTTTATCAACAGTATCATATTCCTTTAAAATTACAGGGTAAACATAAATTCGATTCTTAAAAATCTTTTTAAAGCCATATTTTTTCAATGCCATACCAAGTTTTCGAATCGTAGAGTCGTTAATATTAATGCAGGCTCTGTTTGATAAAATATGTGCTATTTGAGTGGTATTAAAATAGTATTGAGCATTATCTTTTTCTGCAGGTTCAAACCATGTAAGCAACAATTCTTCTTCTGGGGTTTTGAGTTGATATTGTTCGTTATTTGCATTTATTTCTTTGATTTCTTCTTGGTTGAACCAATGTCGGAAGCCATTGGAAAACAGAGAAAATGCTTGTGCATAGACTTTGTTGATATCGATTTCGTGAGCATATTCGATATGTTCTACTTCGAAGCAAAGAAAACGGCGTGAGCCGGTTGTATCGTTAAGGAATTGGGAAGTGTTTACACTTCCTGCAAAACTCGCTCGGCGTGGCATATTCTCGTTATTATGACCATAGGCTTTACGCATTCTAATATGGGTTTTTGTAATAATTTCTTTTAAGCTTCCAATTTCTGAACGATTGAGGTTTTCAAGTTCGTCTAAGTTTATCAACATACATTCTGCTAAATGGATTAAAGTATCTTTATTACTAGGATTTATCGTACCTGAAAAGATGTATTCTTTAAGTTGTTTCGGCATTAGTTTTTCTATCCAAGTGGTTTTACCTAAGCCTTGTTTTCCCGAAAATACGATTACCGTTTGATTGACTTGTTTTTCATCTAGTACACAAGCCACCATTGCGACAAACCATTTTTTGAAGCAGATTCTCCAAAGGTCCTGTTTTGTGGTTGTTATCGTATCGGCTAATTGCTCTATATAATCCGTTTCTTCATCATATTTCGGAAGGTTTTGAAAATAGACTTCAAAGGGATCGAACATTTCACAATAGTCTGAATGAAGCAAATTTCTCAATGAATTGATACTGCATTTTACTTTAGCTTTTAGAATTTCGCGAAGGATTGAGTTTTCTGCAAAATCGGTCATCGGTTTATATTTTATCGCTTTAATTGTTTTAAATTCTAATTTCCCTAAAACCTTGTTAAAACGAAAGTTATAACGATTATTTAAAAACATTTCTAGCTTATCTATGAAACTTGGTTTATCCTCATCGTCTTCGAATTCGGGATCGATAGAAGTTTTATTATTTGGCGTTTCGGCTCCGCTCAACGATCTTTTATTTTTACGCTCATTTGTTGCAGCATTATTTTTTGGTTTGTATTCATCAGAACCAAAATCAGAAGTATTGGAATAAGCACTTTGAACGGCTTTTGTCACTTCCAAATCATTAAAATTGTAATCTGCTAAAATGTAACCCAACGCCATAGCTTCGGGAACGCCTTTTCTATTGAGATTGTTAGCCAATTGGAATACAAAATTGTTGCGGTTGCCTTCTGTAAATTGTTCTTTCTTTTCAGTGAAACGGACTGCGTGCTCATAGATTACATCTTGGCTGATAGTTGTCGGTTGGTTGTTTGTGGTGGTGCTTCGACTTCGCTCGGCAACCTGAGAGGTTGAATTTTTGGAATTTGAAAAAATACTAGAATTTTCGTTCACGAATAATTCAGGATCAAAGGAAATAAAGCAAAGTCTGGTGATGTCCTTACCCGACTTATCGATTTCTACCTCCAATAATTCTTCAAAATATCGTTGCAATTTCAAAAAGGTTACTTTGTGATTTTCTTTTGTTGAATCTGTTTTTACAAATATTTTCAATCCATTTCCAGAAGGACTTATGAAAGCTGCATAAACATATTGGTCTTGAATCGCTTTCACCTTTGAATCGGCTAATTTTTGTTTTTCTAGCTTATCAATATCTAATACCACTAAACTGTTATATTCTTGCAGGAATTCCATTTTTCGACCTCCTTTGAATGTTGCACTTGGTGTAAATGCAGGAAGTGATTTTTTGATTCGCTCAACCGCTTCTTTTTTGTCGTCTGCTATGGATTTCCTGAGGTAAACGATTTGGTTTTTGTACGTTCCGTTTTGGATATTTTCAAGGATTTTTGAGATTGGTTGCATGTCTGTAACTTCGTTGAAGTTTTGAAATATTGAGGTTTTCATTTTGATAGATGTTAGAAATTAGACTTTGGGATTTAAAATAATTTCTTCTATTCTTTTGCCTTAATGCATAAGAATCAAAAGATCAAGACTTGGAAACTCAGCTAAAAAATGAATGCTCTGACTAAAATTTCTAAAACTCACTTTGGCTTTGCCTTCGTTCAAACAGTAGAAATTTTTTAACGCCAAAGCATTCATTTTTCTTTACGCCTCCGTTTCCTAGGTCACTTTTATACTACACTACTTTCTTGCAAAAGATTTGTTGTAGTATTCCTGCATGGTACGTTCGATGTCGGAAAGTTTGTAGTAGATTTTGTTACCAACTTGAGAAAATGAAATTTTGCCTTCATCACGCCACGTTTGAGCCGTTCTGCGTGAGATTTTCATCATCTTGATAAATTCTTCATTATCGACAAAAACCTCTTGTTTTGGTGTTGATTTAGTCTTTACAGATTCTGCAATTTGGTTTACTGTGTTGATTAATTGCTCGAATTGTTCTTTGGATAAGATAACTGCTTCCATGATAAAACTTGTTTTAAGATTATGAAGCAAAGTTGTAGGAAATAAAAAAGTCCGAAAGTCCAAAAGTGGTCTTGTCGGACTATTTTTTTTTAGAGCATTTTGTCAATGTCAATCCTAGTCGATGTTTTTGGACGTTTGTCTGTACGTGATGGTGATAGTATGGTACGCACAGTTTCTGGACTTATTTCTTTTCCGTCTTTATCACAAAAATTATTGCAGATTAATTGTACAAAATCATTGGGTAAACCATCTAAATAAGGTTTAGCATTAAAGAATAATTCTCTATTTAGTTGATAAAAAACATCAACAATTTTATTGATTGGACAATTAATTTTTATTTTTGAAATATTCTGAATATTGGTAATATTGGTGTTACCTGTAATCCCCATACTGTCTTGAATCTTTTTAACTTCATACAGGTGTTCGATTTCTCTTTCACATTGTTTATCGAAAAAAGGTAGGTTTTGGTTTACAAAATCTATGTTAGACTGTTGGTAATCGTACTTTTCGTTAGTTAAATAGATGATTTTTTCTTCAAAGGTGTTAATTGTAAGCAAATGCAAGCGAACTTCTGCAAAACAAAAATACCTTTCATCAGTTTCTGCATTAATTTGCTTTTTGGAAGGTCTTTTTGGATTTTGACTGGACTGTTCGGACTTTATTTTATTTCTTTGAAATTCAATACAAGTTTGAAATTTCATCAATTTGCTATCCTTTTTATTTTCATGAAATAATTCTTCATTTGAAATTATTAGTTTTTCAAATTTATTAAGCCATGTTAATGAATCCTTTGCTAAATCGCAGTGATGTTTAATGAAAGCAGGAACTTGGGAATTTGTAATTGAAAAAGTCTTATAAATAAGTTGCTGACAATACGAATGTAAATCGGAAGCATCTTTCGTATCTATATCGAAGTTAGTATCAAAATCTTTAGTTCTTAATACTGCTGTAAATTCAGAAAACGGCGAAGTTTCCTGTAAAATGTAATGACTGGACATGTCTCTCTTTGTGTTTTGAAGTGGTATCGTTTAATTCTCTCGGTGTTTTTCTCATATAGAAGTTTTTTGAAGAAAAGTAGTTACCAATCATACACATTTTTAGCAATTTTTCTTCATATTCATCTTAAAACGAATGTAAGGAAATGCAATGAAAAGAAAAAATATTTTTTACATTATTTGCAAATAATTTATAATAAATATACTAAGTATATACTTGATTACATAATTAATGTAAATAATTATTTACATATTGTAAACTAATTTACATTTTGTATATTTTCATATACACAAAGTTTACCTTTTTGTTTACCTCAAGTCTTAATTTTTAAAACTAATTGTCCATAGCTTTCAATAATTTCTGAAGATAGAAGCAGTTTGTTAAATCACAAAGACGATAGTTCCAAAATCAAAAAAAGCTGACCTACACCAGTAAATCAGCTTTTTTAGTATTGAAAAAACTCTATTTAAACAAAGCTCTTTTTAAGCCAAGAGCAGCTAATTCTGATGAGAAATGTACTGCATCAACGTGGTCTAAAGGATTTAGCAATCCGTAATCGTGAATAAAACCATTGAAAACCTGAATAGTCGTTGGTACGCCCGCTTCGTCCAATCTACGTGCATAAGCCAAACCTTCATCTGCCAAAATATCATTTTCTGCAATCATTACGAATGCTGGCGGAAGTCCTTTTAGCTTTTCAGCAGGCGCATTGAAAGGCGTTGCGTAATATTCTTTACGTTTTTCAGTGTCTGGAAGATAATTGTCCCACATCCATTTCATCAACGGCGCTGTCAGGAATCTGCCATCTGCATATTTTGACCAAGATTCTCTTGTGAAATCGGCATCTGTAACTGGCCATAACAATAATTGGAATTTAATTTCTGGTCCGCCTTTATCTTTTGCCATCAAACAAAGTACTGCTGTCATATTTCCGCCAACGCTATTTCCCGCGGCAGCCATATTTTTTCCGTCAACACCGATTTCATCACCATTTTCGGAAACCCATTTTGTTGCCGCATAAATTTGATTAATCGCCACTGGATATTGCGCTTCTGGTGATGGTGTATAGTCTGTAAAAACTGCCGCTGCACCACTATTTACCACTAGATCTCTTACCAATCTTCTGTGTGTAGGATAATCTCCTAAAACCCAACCACCGCCGTGTGTAAAGATAAATACAGGCAATTTCTCATTGGCTTTATTCGCTGGTTTTACAATGTGGATGTTCACCGTGATTCCGTCTTGCGTAATTTCTCTTTCGGTTTCTACAATCTCTGAATAATCAAACTGAACCGAGTTTTGGGCATCTACAAGCACTTGGCGCGCTGCTTCTGGTGTCATCGTTTCCAATGGATCCCCACCGCTGTTATTCAATCCATTTAAAAATTCTCTTATTTCTGCTAAGATTTGCGGATCGTTTTCCGCTTTTACATTTTGTGACATAATTCTGTTTTTTTTTAAATTTAAAATTGATTTTCTTATTTCGTAATCTAAATCTCCATTATTCAAAAAAGTTTCATTTCATTTGATTTCAGAAGATTTAAATAAAATTTCAGATTTCAATTAAACGATTGTCTGAATTCCAAAGGCGAAACTGCCGTTCTATTTTTGAACAATCGATGGAAGGATTGCGGATGTTCGAAACCTAAATCGTACGCAATTTCGGAAACCGATTTATCTGTAGTTGAAAGCAATTCTTTCGCTTTTTCAATCAGTCGATTCTGTATGTGCTGTTGCGTCGTTTGTCCCGTATGAACGCGAAGCATGTCGCTTAAATAATTTGGACTTAAATTCAATTCATTCGCCACGTATTGAACGGTTGGAATACCATTTAAAAGCAATTGCTCTTGTTGAAAGCACGTATTTAAAAGTGCTTCCAACTTTGAAAGTAAATCGTTATTGACTTTTTTACGCGTGATAAATTGACGATTGTAGAACCGATCACAATATTTTAGCAATAATTCCAAGTTAGAAACCAATAAATCTTGCGTAAAACCATCGATATTGGTATCAATTTCTTGTTTCATATTTTCAACAATATCCATCAAAGATTTCTCTTCTTTATCGGAAAAAAACAAAGCTTCGTTGCTTGTGTACGAGAAATAACCGTAGTTTTTAATTTCAGAAGCCAATGAATAACCTTGGAAAAAATCGGGATGAACCGCCAAAACAAACCCTTTAAGACTCGCCAAAACAATTTCATTGAATTGCAAAACCTGCTGTGGAGCAAAGAAATACATCATTCCTTCCTCAAAATCATAGTGACTTTGCCCGTATTTTTGAATTCCGCCTGCACAATCTTTTTTTAGTGCAATAAAATAAAGATCCGATGTAAATGGAGCTGTAATATTGTCTGGTGTCACGGAAATTTCATCCAAATCGAAAACGCTAATCAACGGATTAGAAGGCTTCTTCAAGTTCAAAAGACTATGAAGTGTAGAAATAGAATTTATCTTAAATGGTGCTTTCATGCGTTATTTTGTACATTTAAAATTACAATTTATTGATTAGGAAATTTATTGAAAATGAATTGTTTAATACTATTTTAACATTTGATTTTTAATTACTGCTATTCCCTCATGATAACTCGTTACCTTAAAATCAGGAAAACGTTTTCTAAATTTTGAATCATTAAAAATATTGTCATGCGCATACCTAGGCAACAATTCTAACAATTCTTTTGCCTGTTTATTGAACAAAGCTCCAATTCTAAAAACATACTTTGGAATCACAGAATACCTTAATTTTTCATTAAAAACTTGAGAAGCTAAAGCGATAAACTCCTTGTAAGTTGGCCGACTATCGTCAACAGGTAAATGCCAAGTTTGCCCAAAAGTATCGGGTGTATTCCCAATCAGAGCAGTTGCACGGCTTGCATCAGGTGTCCAAATCAGACTTCGCTTTTTAGAATCGCTTAAAGGAACTTTCAATTTTTTTCCTGCTTTTATATTGTCGAAAATAAAAGTATTAGTTATACTTTGTGTTTTTGCAGGACCGTAAAATTCTGGGGCGCGACAAATAACCGCCGTTAGTTCTCCAGAATTGATTTCTTTCAAAACCATTTCAGCCATTTTTTGTCGAACTTTAGCTTTTCTGCCGTAAGGTATGAAAGCAGTTTCTTCGGTTAAAACTCGTCCATCTTGTGGATACATATAGGTGTTATCAAAGAATACCAATTTTGTATTGTTGATTTTACATGCTTCAATAACGTTTTTTAAAATCAGAGGAAATTGCTCTTCCCACATTTCCGAATTCATGGGAAGTCCCAATGTGAAATAGGCAATTTCACTACCTTTTACCGCTTCAATCGCTTGATCTTTGACTGATAAATCGGCAGCAAAAACTTCATCAGTATCATTGACTTTCATCGGTTTTCGACTAACAATCCTGATATCAGAAGTATAGTTTCGCTTTAATTCTCTTGCGAGTTCTTCTCCGATTTGTCCGTTTGCGCCTAATATTGTTTGCATTTTTGTGAGTTTATCAATTAAGATTTTGCTTTTTCTGCTTCATTTCAAGCTCTTTAATCACCACTTTCGCCATTTCTTTGGAGCTAAAAGGATTTTGCCCCGTAATCAAATTCCCATCAACCACAACTTTTGAAGTCATTGGAATAAAGGCGTTTTCATAGTTTGCACCACGTTCTTTCAAAGCTGCTTCTAAATTGAAAGGAACTTCTTTTTTTCTGCGAGCCAGACCTTCTTCAAACCAATCGTAGCCAGTCAAATTTTTACTTTTAATTAAATAGCTTCCATCAGATAATTTTACGTTTAGCAAACCACCTACTCCATGACAAATAGCAGCAACTATTTTATCGCTTTCGTACTGTTTTGAGATTATATTTTGAAGTTTTTCGTTATCTGGAAAATCATACATTGTTCCGTGTCCTCCAGCCAAATAAACCACATCAAACTCGTCATTTGAAATAGAATCTAAGCTTTTAGAGTTTTTCAAAATCTCTTTAAAATTAGGATCATTCCAATACTTTTTAGATAATTTATCTAAAGTGAATACTTTTAAACTTTCTGGATCAATGGGAACTTCGCCACCATTTGGACTCGCAATGCTAATATCAAAACCATTTTGTTTAGCAGTATCGTAAATATGTGTAAGTTCACTTAACCACAAGCCTGTAGGATAATTTCCACTAGCATAGACGTTAACATTGGTAACTACAATAAGAATTTTGATCGGTGACATCGTACTATTTTTTATTGGTACAAAATTCCAACAAAAAACCTAGTAAAAAGTAACAGAATTAAAGAAATAAGTAACAGAATCTCGGTAGAATTAAAAACTTTAATACACAAACTTTTCAACCGCATCGTCCAACTCTTGGGAAATGATTTTTGCGTAAATCTGCGTAATCCCAATATCGGAGTGGTCCATTAATTTTGAAACGTGTTCTATTCTCATACCGTTATTTAATGCATTGGTAGCGAATGTATGGCGGCTCAAATGAAATGATAAATTGAAAGGTAGTTTCAAAGCTTTTCCAATATTTTTTAAATGCAAAGAACATAGGGACGTACATCGCTCTATTTCAGCATTAGCATACAATTTATTGGTGAAAAATTCTTCATGGTATTCAATCAGCGGAAATACAAAATCTGTTTCCTCTTGTCCTTTTACTTTATATTTATTGAGAATATCTTGTGCAACTTGACCAATTTTGAAACTATGCAGACGATTGGTTTTTCTAATGGTTTTGGTAATTCTATTTTCCTTTTGGTTTACTTGTTCCCATTGCAAGGTTAAGACATCACTCAATCGCAATCCTCCTGCATACACCGAAAACAAAAACATATCCTTTATAATTGGTGCTTTAGAATCGGGATTAACTTCTAAATTCTTGAAAGCTTCAATCTGATCCTTGTTTAAAAACATTCTTTTTCCTGGTTCTTTCTTTATTTGGATTTTATCGAATGGATATACATTCGCATCTACTAAATCTTCCTTAATCGCATCTTTAAAGAATTTACCTAAAATGGTCATATTGTGTTTTAGTGTTGTATTGGAATTTCCATCTACATTGCTGCAGTAATTATTGTAATCTTTCAGCATCGTTACCGAAATATCATCAAAATTCAAATCTGAGTTGCCATTGTATTTTTCAAACTTCTTAATACAATCAGAATATCCTCTGTACGTTCTGTACGATACCGAGTTTTTCATTTGCTCCAAACGATTATAAGCATATTTGAAATAATTAGCTGAACCTTTCCCTTTGATTGCTTCTTTTAATCTTCTACCCGATACAGTTTTAGATTTTCTTTCAAGGTCTGCAACATGTCCTTCAGCATCAGCAACTTTTCTAGAAATTAAAGCATTTACCCTCGCAGAATTTTCAAAGTTTTTGCGTACTCTTTGTTTTTCTTCGTCCCATTGGTTTTCCTTGAATTTATATCCTGTACTAATAAACCTTGCTTTGCGGTCTTTAATCACTCGGATATACAAAGGACTTTCTCCATTTTTGTCAGCTTGTTGCGTTCTGAGAATCAATTTTACAGTTGCCATGACGTTTGAATTTTAGAAAATTAAAGGTAAATTTGAAAAGCAATGCAATCGAACGAAACAACATTTTACCAACAGAATGTAAACGGAAGCATTGTAATTCAAAGATACAACATTTAGTACAACAAATATATATTTATGTTGCTTTTTTTTGCATTTATTTAAACAGTAATATTTTTAAAATGTCTTATTTATAGTAAATACAGTGCATTTTGTTACTTTGAATTGAAATATTTATATAACATTGTATTTGCAAAAGGCGGGGTTGAATAGTTAATAGAAAAACCCGATGCATCTAGTCGCAACTTGCTTTTCATATTGTATTTTTTTGTAATTTAACAATCTGAAAAAGCAATTTGCTTCGGTAGGTCGAAATTGAACCTTTCGGTTAAATTTAGCCCGCCCTTCGCAAATACTTTTTCCGTTATCGGCAATTTTATACCAAAAATCCCATGAATATCTTAGAAGTAGAAATTGAAAAATATAAAGAAGATTCAAAAATGGTAAAAAAAATTATTTCTGATTTCCTAACTGAAGATTTGGACAAACAAAAAACTATTGAACTTTGTCATTTGGGAAAATTCTTATATAATTTAAATGAAGAATCAAATATTGAATCAGTTTCTGAATCACCAGATTTTCTTGTTAAAATAAATAACAGATTATGTGGGATTGAATTAGTTAGCATTTTTAAAAAAGATATTGTTGAAGAAGAAAAGTTTAAACACAAAATAATTGAAGTTGCAGAAGAAATTTTTTCAAATAAATATCCAGATATAAAAATTCTTGCAAATATTTATTTTGCAAAGAAAAACCTAAATATTTCAAAAAACGAAATTCCTGCTATAGAAGAAAAAATAGCTGATAATATTCACTCTATATTTAATGGAGAAATTGAAAATTTTGACTTCAGTTTACTAGACAAACCTTTAATTTTTAAACATAAGAAATTGTCGTTTAGTTACAATTCTGGTGGATTTATGGTTAGTCCTCTAACAACTAGTTTAGTTGAAGAAGTAATTACAAAAAAAGAAAATAAAATTAATAATTACTTAAATAAAATGGTTGATGAAATATGGTTACTTATAATAGTTTCCCATTCTCATCCAGAATCTTATGAAATATTTGAGGAAGACGAACATCTTTTTGCAAATTTCAGTTCAAAATTTGACAAAGTTTATATTTTAGAAGATTTTAAATCAAAAATTTATCAATTGAAGTGAGAAAAACTGCCGATAACATGGGTTTTGCAAGATGCGGGGTTGAAGGAAATCTCAGAGAAATTCTAGAAAGTACCCGCAAAAAAACATTTCGTTTTTTATTTTTTGTAAATTTGGAAAAACGAAAATGGTTTTTGCTAGCGTTTCGTCCTCCTCTCCACTTTCGGTTGCAGTAGCCCGCACCTCGCAAAGCCCTTTCCCGTTATATGCCATATTATCCCAAAACTCGTCTGAATTATACAAAATGAACTATGTTAAACTTTTTTAAACCTAAACCAAAAAATCAAATTGAAATGGAAGTTTCGGGAATAAATCCTGAAACAAACAATGAATTTCTATTCTATAATTTTATCGAAAATACACCAAACTATATTCTTGAACCTTGGCTAAAAAAAGCAAAACAAGTTGGTTATAAAGTAAAACCTCAATACGAACAAGCAATTTTGCAAAAATTGAAATTCAATCAATTTAAAAATCCTCATACATTCCCTGAGTACTTTGAAAGTAAATTTGATTTTATTGCTATTGACTTTGAGACGGCAAATAACAGTAGATTAAGTGCTTGTGCAATCGGATTATGCTTCGTGAAAAATGACACAATAGTTTATTCGACAAAACACTATATAAATCCACCAAAATCAGAAAAGTTTTTAAAAACTCATACTTCAATACACGGAATTTCATATGAAGATGTAGAATTTTCCCTTAATTTTCAAGAATTATGGGAAGACGAACTTTCTAAATATCTTTCATCTAATTTATTGATTTTTCATAATGCGAGTATGGACTTGAGTGTTTTGAAAAATCTATATGAACATTATAATTTAAAACCATATGTCATAAGTTATATTGACACAATGTTATTTGCAGATAAACTTGGGATGCCTAAAAAAATAAAAGATTTAGCAGAGAGTTTGGACTTAGAAGTAACAAATCATCACGACCCAGAATTCGATGCAAAACTTTGTGCTTTAATATTTGGCGAATTGACTGACAAGTATCCAAGTTATCAAGAACTAATAAGAAAAGTTGATGACCAGCCTAAAACAAATAATAATTATTTCAATCAACCAAGTGAAGATGTTTTAGAAGAAAATGAAGAGCATTTATCAAATTATCAAATAACTCAAAACGAACTTGAAAACATTGATTTAATAGGAAAAGGAATAGTTATCACGGGCAACTTTTCAATAGAAAGAGAAGAAATAAAAACTTTTCTAATGAAAATTGGTGGACAAATAAAATCAGGAATAACAGGTAAAGTAGATTTTGTTTTTGCAGGTGAAGATTGTGGTTGGTCAAAAATCCAAAAAATAAACGACTTAAACCAATCAAAAAAAGCAAACATTAGAATTTTAAACGAAGCTGACTTAAATTATCTTATCAAAAAATACGGCATATAACATCGCATTGGCAAAATGGCGGAGTAACGGCTAAGTTGAAAGTTTTTGCATATTTAGCCGCCGATTGTGTTCCACATTCAGCTTTTTTTAATAATTTAGCTTCTGTGGAAACACATCGGCTACGTTACTGCTAAATTGAACTTCTCGTCCAATTTATCCGCCACTTCGCCAATGCGTTTCCCGTTATCTGTAAGCGTACAACAAAACTATGCACAAAACAAAATTCATAATTATAGTTCTGATTTTAATATCAAATTTTTCTTTCGGACAAGCTGAAAGAAAAATTCCAATCGAAAAATATTTTATAGCTGTTGATTCTTTAGAATACTCAAAACTTAAAGAGCAAGGAATAATAACGCAACAAGATAGTATTGCTTTGGAATACCAAGACAGCGAAACGAAAAAATTAAATTCTAAAGGTTTTGAAAAATATGCTGAAATAAAAGCAGAAGTTTATATGGACTTCTTTAAAAACCTCTTACTTCTTCAAACATTAAATTATAAAAATGATGTTTATGCGTTATATTTTTCAGTTGCAGGATTTGATGACGTTGAGTTTCAAATACTCAAATGGAAAAAAGAAAATTGGAATGATTTTGAAACTGTTGACAAAAGAACAATTGATAACGCAAACCAAAGCTTTGAAAAAGTTGCTTTTAATTATGACGAAGGACCTAAAAACTTAGATAATGTGAGAATATTTATCCAAAATGATTATTTAATTATGGAACGAAGTGGACTTTATCATTCTCTTTACGACCTAAAAACAAACAAATTGCTCATAAACGAAGAAAGTCCTTGGCATTCCGCTGAAGATAATAGTGACGAAGGAATGAATAGATGGATAAAGAAAAATTTACACGACAAAATTGAAGAAAAAATAAAGAACGCCTACAGATAACATCGCATTGGCAAAATGGCGGGTTAAGTGCAAAATTGAAAGTTTCTGCATTTTTTGCCGCCGAATGTGTTTCACATTCAGCTTTTTTCCGTAAGTTAGCTTCTGCGAAAACACATCGGCTACGTTCCGTCTAAATTGAACTTTCCGTCCAATTTATCCGCCACTTCGCCAATGCGTTTTCCGTTATCTGCAATTTTATACCAATATTGCGGTTTTTAGAGGAAAATCAGGTTGGATTTTAGCGGAAAAAATTTTTGAGATTAAGCGAAAGGAAGT
>NZ_JBYFBZ010000017.1:0-22869 GCF_057652215.1 Soonwooa sp. T0.1_25
TCGTTAGGTTTCCGAAAATTTTTTTGAGCTTTGAGGGCTCAAAATTTTTCAGAATAACTTTTCAACTTACACAGTTATTGAGATACTACCGTTACGAATTTAAAATTTCGTCAATATCAGGATTATAATTATCCCAAATAAGCCAACTATTGTCTTCATTTTTGCGTAAAAAATAGATTTGTTCCTCCTTTTTTTTGATACGGAAGAAATCTTTCCTTAACAGAAAAAATAAGATTCCAAGTTTCTTCGGTTTTAACAATAAGTGTATTATCGTCTTTTGAGACAAGTTGATAATTATAAACTTCAAAATTGCTTAACTCTTCTCGAAGTTTCAATTTGCCGTACGAAGAAAGTTTTTGCAAATACATTTCAATCCTTTTGAGATAAGGAGAAGAGTTACAAACAACACCATCAAAATCTTCCAAATCTAAATCGGAAAGATGCAGCATTTGCTTGTATTCCGAAGCACAGGCTTTTTCAATCAGAGAAATTGCTACTGCTAAATCATCTACTTCAGAATTTTCTTTCGATGATACTTTTTGAGCGATAAAAGTGTTAAGCTCATTGTATCCCAAAAATATTGAAAGCTTCTCAAGCGATTTCAAGAAACGAGTATCTCTATAAGCAGATTCTTTTATCTAATTTTTTAAAAAATCGCTTTAATGTAATGGGAGAAATAGTATTGCCCAAACTAAAAAAAAGCTTCGCTGTTAATATCTATTTTTTCAAAAAGCTCTTCATTAATTATTTCTGACAAATTTTCATAATGGCTATTTTTCCTATCATTTGTTTTTCCCAACACATAATTTCGCACCTTTCCAATCAAGGATTTCTCGTGTAAGTTGCTGTACAACACCTAACATTCTCTTATCGCATTAGTTTGTTCAAATTTAAACAAAATATAAAGGATTAATAATATTGCCAATTTTTTATAGAGATTTGGAATGCTTTTTTGATATTTTAAAATAAATACGATTGTTTCATTCTATCGATTTTCAAGAATTACATGCATTTTGCTAAAAATATATCTCTACTTTTGCAGCATTATTTTTGAAAATGAAAACGCTTTTTAAATATTTAAAACCTTACAAATGGCTGATTGTATTGTCTTTACTTTTAGCCACCATCAACCAAGTTTTTTCTTTGTTTTCGCCTGCGATTACGGGAAATATCCTCGATCATTTGGTAACGCATCCCAATTTTTTCGATAAAGAAAATACGCTTCCGAGAAATCTAAATCAATATTTATACGGCGACGGAATTTATCACGGTGTATTTTATTTCTTGCTTTTATTGATTGGCACCGCGATGGTGAGCCGAATTGCAAAAGCATTCCAAGATTATGTCGTGAATGTGATAACACAAAAATACGGTGCCAAAATTTTTACAGATGGTTTGAAACACTCGATGGCATTGCCTTTCCAAGAATTTGAAGACCAAAGAAGTGGCGAGACTTTATCTATTTTGACCAAAGTTCGCGAAGATTCGGTGAAATTTATCACCAGCTTTGTGAACATCTTTTTCGGGATTTTGGTAAGTATTATTTTCGTTTCTATTTACGCCTTGCGCTTGCATTGGTCGATAATGCCGGTATATATCGTTGGGATTTTCCTCATTGCATTTGTAACGAATTTATTAAGTAAAAGAATTAAAAAAATCCAGAAAAATATCGTTGCCGAAACGACAGCTCTGGCAGGAAGTACTACCGAAAGTCTCCGAAATATCGAAATCGTAAAAAGTTTGGGTTTAACGAATCAAGAAGTTAATCGTTTAAATAATAATACCTACAAAATTTTAGGTTTAGAACTGAAGAAAGTAAAAAGCATCCGTTCTTTAAGCTTTGTACAAGGGACTTTGGTTAATTTTCTTCAACAGGTAATTACGTTCACGCTTTTGCTTTTGATCTTTAAAAATATTGTTACACCTGGACAATATTTGTCACTAATGTTTTATGGTTTCTTTATTTTCGGACCGATGCAGGAAATAGGAAACATCATTATTTCGTATCGTGAAGCGGAAGCATCTTTGAATAATTTTGATACATTGATGAAAAAACCTGCGGAAGAAAAACCACTTCATCCAAAGCAGATCGGAAGCATTGATGAATTGGCGTTTGACGACGTTTCTTTCAAACATCAATCGGCACAATATAAAGCCTTGAATGGGATTTCTTTCGATGTTAAAAATGGAGAAACTATTGCTTTTGTTGGGCCTAGTGGCTCAGGAAAAAGTACGTTGGTAAAACTTCTAGTTGGATTGTACAGACCGCAGGAAGGAAATATTTTCTATAACAACATCAACGGAAAAGACTTTGATTTTGATGAGTTGCGAAACCAAATTGGTTTTGTAACGCAGGACACACAACTTTTTTCTGGAACGATCAAAGAAAATTTACTTTTCGTCAATCCTCATGCCACCGAAGAAGATTTGCAATTGGCGTTGAAAAAATCCAGTTGCACAGCGCTTTTAGAACGTGCTGAAAAAGGAATTGAAACCGTAATTGGCGAAGGTGGTTTGAAACTAAGCGGCGGTGAAAAACAAAGAATCGCGATTGCTAGAGCTTTGCTAAGAAAACCTCATTTGCTAATTTTTGATGAAGCAACTTCTGCGTTAGACAGTCTTACGGAAGAAGAAATTACGGCAACCATCAAAGATATTTCTAAAAATAAAGAGCAAATTACCGTTCTTATCGCTCATCGTTTGAGTACAATTATGCATGCTGATAGAATTTATGTTTTGGAGCGCGGCAAAGTCATTGAAACGGGTTCTCACGAAAATTTACTTGCCGAGAACGGCTTGTATTACGCCATGTGGAGACAACAAATTGGGGAAAGGAAGACGCACTCATTTTAACTAAAATTGATGCGCTCATTTCGTTGAATAGATTATTTTAAATTGATAAATATTATATCCAAACAATGAATCCCACTTCAATTATACTGCTGTTTCTTATTGTCATTTCTTTTTATTTCGCATTTAGAATAACAAAGAAAATAACTTCAAAAAGTGATAAAAGGAAAATTTGGGAATCAGGATTTTTGTTTCTTTTTACGTTTTTAATTGTTGGATGTTTCAACCTATTCTCAATTTCCTATTCTTATACAGTCATTTGGGAAAAAGCTTTTCGTGCGGTTGTTGAACAAAAACATGAAGCCGTCGTTGTCGATTATGTGGTTGAAAAATCGTATCGTCAAAATTTCAGAAATTCTAGTTATTACCCAGTTTTAATTTATTTCCCAGTCGTAAAGTATAAAAATGATCGTGGAACAGAAATAAAAAAGCAATTGTATATAGCAAAAAATCATAGCCATAACATCTGACAAACCATAAAGATAAGCGCAAACGATGTTTCCAAAAACGCCAACAGCATTGAGTTTGAATGCTTAGTGACGCTTACAGCAATTTTGTTAACCTCCATTGCAAGCTCTTTTTTGTTTTGGTGGCCAGTTAGGGTTTTGATATAAGCATGGAATAGAGGGTTAAAATGGCAAGAAACATAAGTGTTATAGTTTTGCTGCTCACCAGAATTATATCGCTTTGCAAATATTTCGTCATATAAATTATACGACCAACAAAGCCACTTCTTTCAACTTTTCCGCAGGTCTTGAATACATAAAAACATCAAAATCCATTTGCAATTTTTCTTCGAAATCAGATTTCATTTGTTGGAAGCTAATGCTTTTCGGATGTTGTTTTAAATCTTTGATAAACTGAATAAACCATTCTCCAATTTCTTTTTCCACACGTATGGCAACCGCATCGTTTTTGGTGTGAATTTTAAGCATCGCGTTTTCATACATTATTCCTTTTTTAATTTTGGTCGTCACTTCCAGACTCGGAATTCCGCCAAGCCAAACGATTTTTTGAGTTGGTTTATGTCCAGAAAAAGTTTCGTTGTTGAGAACATCTTCTATGTAAAATTTAGGAACCGAGGTTCTCGGCACTTTAAAATCAAACCAGTCTTGGAGTGACAGATCAAAGCCTACGCCGTGCATATAATTGAACAAAGATTTCTTCAAACCATACGAAAATTGTTGATGATCCAAGCCTGATTTCTCTTCGTGAATCATGTCGTTATTTGCGAAAGCGCCAACTTCTAAGCTGTGATTGATGACGTTATATTTTTCGGGATTCAAACCAACGGGACTGTGCGCGGTCATTGCAAATTGATGCCAAAATCCTGATTGCAAAATTCCGATTTCAAAAAGTTGTCGCACCATTTCCAAGCTATCAATCGTCTCTTGCGTGGTTTGCGTCGGAAATCCGTACATCAAATAAGCGTGAATCATAATTCCAGCTTCGGTAAAATTTCGGTTGACAATTGCTACTTGATCTACAGTTACACCTTTATCAATTAATTTTAACAATCTATCTGAAGCAACTTCCAAACCTCCTGAAACTGCAATACAACCCGAAGCCTTTAGCAATCGACATAAATCGTAGGTGAAACTTTTTTCAAAACGGATATTCGTCCACCAAGTGACACTTAATTTACGTTTTAAAATTTCCAAAGCTACTTCACGCATCAAAGCTGGTGGCGCTGCTTCGTCAACAAAATGAAAACCTGTATTTTGAGTAGATTCAATCAATTCTTCCATTCTATCAACGATTTGTTTCGCAGCAATCGGCTCGTAAACCTTGATGTAATCGAGAGAAATATCGCAAAATGTACATTTTCCCCAATAGCAACCGTGCGCCATCGTCAATTTGTTCCAACGACCGTCGCTCCAAAGTCGATGCATCGGATTCACAACTTCAATCACAGAAATGTATTGATTCAGCTTTAAATCTGAATAATCGGGCGTTCCAACTTCCGAAAATTTATAATCTCGAATTTTTAAATTGTTGATATAAACAACTTCATTATTTTGAAGAACAAAAGTTCGTTTCAAATCCGAAATTTCAACTTCTTCATTAAGGTATTTTAAAACTTGTTCGGTTGGCGCTTCGCCATCGTCCAAAAGGATAAAATCAAAAAATTCAAACACACGAACATCACTCAAAGAACGTAATTCCGTATTCGGGAAACCGCCACCCATGCTGACTTTTAGGTTCGGATAATTTTGCTTGATATATTGTGCACATCGAAAAGCAGAATACAAATTTCCTGGAAAAGGCACCGAAAATCCAACCATTTTTGGATCCGTTTTCTGAATTAAACCTTCCAATTCCGAAAGTGTAATTTGGTCAATATACGTCGGTTCTTTTTGAAGTTCTGCATACATTTCATCAAAAGAATTCGCGGAACGTCCCAATCTTTCGGCGTATCGACTAAAACCGAAATTTTCGTCCACGGCTTCAATGATTAAATCTGATAAATCTTCCAAATACAAAGTCGCTAAATGCTTGGCTTTATCCTGAAAAGACATTGCTCCAAAAGCCCATTCCAAATCATCCAATTGCGAAAAACGCGACGCTTCGGGCAAATAACCATCCTGAACAATAGAATCCGCCAAAGTGGAATTTTTCCCTTGTAGAAAACGAATTACCGCGTCAATGCTCGAAATATAATCATCTTTCAACATCAACATTCGTTGTGCGTTTTCACTTAATTCAACCTCTTGAAATTCAACATAATTGAATAAATCGGTCAAGCCTTTTTTGGAAAATAATTTCAGAATCACATCCAAACCCAAATCCGCCTGAAACACCTTGTAGGAAAGCGTATTCAAGAAACCTTTTAGATAAACCGTACCCGGATAAGGCGTGTTAAGTTGCGTAAAAGGTGGCGTAATAAGGACTAAATCGGTTTGCAATGTGAAATATTTGCTGCAAAAATACGGAGGATTTCGCCGAAAACAAATTATAAACTTGATATCATAATTAGGAAAGAAAATCTTTGAAGAATAAATAAATATATTTTATCTATTTCGTAAGCTTTTCGTTTATATTTTCTTATAATTCATGTGAATATTTGAGATGGTTATTAACCTCAAAAACAATTGATCAAAGAATCATCGCAATAATTGTCACAGAGAGAGGCTTTCAAGTACTATATTTTGTAATATGATTGTAATTAATTAAATATAAAAAAGAATCACTGATATTTTAAAACTTTTGTCATTATGCATATGGTGAAATCTGAGTTTCAGACTCAGCTTTTGATGAAAGAAAATTATGTCCTCAAAACTTATTCGCATTGAAATATTTTCTAAAAAATCAATAGATTGCAATAAATATGGAATTTCAATTTTACAAATGCTAAAAAAGAAAGAAGAAAACGAGAACATCACCGCCGATTTAACGATTAATGGAATTGATTATAAAACCGAATTGCATCTGGGCATTGGATTAGGTGTCATCATTATTTGTGTTTTTATTGCTATTGCAGTCACACCGTTTTTGCTGAGCAATATTTCGAGGTTTTCTCTTGTCGGACTTGCCGGAATTATTGCGGCAGGGAGTTTTTTGTATTTAAAATTTATAATGAATTTTGTTAAAAATAAAGTGTGGACTATCAAGCTAATTGATGATCAACTTTGTTTTAAATATGGAGAAAAGGAAACGATTATTAAATTGTCAGATATATTAAAAATCAAGAATGTTGGTAATTCTAGTGTCTTTCGATATATAAGTTTTTATACGAAAAATTCTGTGGTGAAAATTAGAGTAGGGAGTGGCGGATTTACGCCTTTTTCGAAAGAGGAAGATGTTAGTGAACTTTACCAGTTTTTTGAAGAACTTTTACCGTAAATCAATAAGAATTTTAATAAAAAAGAAGCTTTCGTAAAACCAAATCAATTCAGTTTTAAAAATATGGGTGTTTACAACCTTAAAAGTGAAAAAATCCATTACAGTATTGTTGAAAGGATGGGAGTAATGTATTACATTGTTGGACTTTTTATTTGTGCAGGTTTATTTTTATCTATCGTTTTTTCCTCCGTTGAAATTTTTCAATCTTATTCTCGTTATGATAAATTTCCGTCAGAACTGACGTTTGTCAACTTCTTTTTAATCATGATCAGCCTTTTTATTATATATTCGATTGCGGTAAGTTTTAAAATTTCAAAGCATAAAAAAGACTGCCCAAGATAAGACAGTCTTTAATTTTTAAATGTTTTATTTTGAAACCTAATTCTATTTTTTAATCCAAAGGTTTCCTACCAGATATGATGTTGAAAAGAACAACAATAACTGCGATAACTAACAGAATATGTACAAGATAGCCTGTACTTAAACCTGGAACAACTCCTATCATCCCTAGTAACCAAACAATAATACAAATTACCGCAACGGTCCATAATATACTTCTCATAATAAAAATTTTAAAGGATTAATATATTAATTGACTTGCATAAATCGTGCCTTAATTTTATTTTTATTAAGCTTATAACACATAAAGGATTAATTTACTATTGAAATATTCGATATAAAGATATTTTATTATAGGTTTTATAAAATTAAGTAATGTTATTTTCTGGGCTTCAGAATATTATTATTTCTATGTTTCTTTTTAAATCAAATTCATAGATGAGATTATTTTTTACAATTGTATTTTTCGGATTAAGTCTAAATATTTTCGCGCCAGAAATCGAAACAAAAAATCTTAAAAAACATGTATATTTCCTAGCTTCGCACAAGATGAAAGGTCGTAAAACGGGAAGTAAAGAAAATGAAAAAGCGGCTAAATATATTCAAAAACAATTTAAAAAATATAATCTTCAAGCTTTGGGAACGGACGGTTATTTCCAAGATTTTGATGCTAAAATTAAAAAAGTAAAAGTTCCTGACAGTATTCGTAAAGCCCGAAATGTTATCGTTTTTCTTAATAATAATTCTGCAAAAACCATTGTTATCGGCGCGCATTAGGACCACATTGGCGAAGGAAAACAAGGTAGCTCTTTAGCGAAAAATAGTTATGGAATTATTCACAACGGTGCCGACGATAATGCTTCTGGTGTTGCTGGTTTGCTAGAGTTGGCGCGCGTATATTCCCAAAATAAAATAACGGAATCTGTTAATTTTTTGTTCATTGCTTTTGGAGCAGAAGAATTAGGTTTGGTAGGTTCTCGATATTTTGTTAAAAATCCAACTTATAATCTGTCAAAAGTGCTTTGGATGCTTAATATGGACATGATTGGACGATTGAATAAAGAAACGGGTGTTTCAATTATCGATTATGGAACGTCGCCAGCTTTTGAAGCTATTTTTAATGGAATTAATCGTGATAATTTTGTGAAATTTTACACCAATTACGAAGGTCGTGGCGGTTCGGATCAAACATCGTTTTACGAAAAAGACATTCCAGTTTTGTTTTTTTATACGAACGGCCATCCCGATTGTCATGCACCAACAGACGATGCTGACAAAATTGATTACGAATCTCTTAAAGGAATTTTAAATATTGGAAAACGGTTATTGAAGGGAGTTTTCAAGTAGGAGAGATACCATTTAATAATACTGATACAAAATAAATTCCGCATTTAAATTCTAAATACTACTTCGGATTCTGCTCAAAGTTTCTGGCGAGATGCCAAGGTAAGTTGCGATGGTCCCAAGCGGCGCGCGAAGAATAATATCTTTGTGGTCTTGCATCAGATCTTCATATTTTTCTTTCGCTGTCATATATTGCAAAGAAGTCATTCTGTTGGACATTTGCACCATGAGATTGCCTAGAATATAACGACTAAAATTAGCCGCAGACAAAGACTCTTTACATAACATTTCGAGCTTTTCGTAATCGCAATACACAATACTCGAATTTTCTAAAGCCTCAATATTGAAACGTGTTGGCTGCTCTTGGAAAAGCGTGTCGATGTTGGCAACAAGCTTTCCTTCGGGATAAAAATTAGTGGTAATATCTTTTCCGTTTTCTAAATAAAAAGCACGTAATAAACCATTTTCAACAAAATAAATATTACGATTGTAACTTCCATTTCGGCTAATAATATCGCCTTTTTTTACTTTTAAACTTCTAATGTTATCTATGATGAAATCCTGAATTTCGGTATCGTTAGGGAAAAACTGAGATATTATTTTTTGGAATATCATGGCGTTTAGTTTTAAAAAATGGAGAATTTGTTGTTTAGTCAATTGAAATCGGTTTTAAAAATACACTTTTTTAATGATTCAAAAAATAAACAAGGCCTTCCCGAACTAACGGAAAAGCCTTATTAACAAACACAAAAATGAAAAACTGCCTAGACAGTTAATCTATTTCTCTTCAATAACCACTTTAGGTTGATTTTGTTTAAAAATGAATTTTAATTTAATTTTTAATGCGAGCCAGCCTAATACAAAATAAACGGCTGCTAGCGTAAACAGATGCCAAAAATATTTGTCCGTCAAATAATCCGAACCATGTTGTATTACCATAATCTTCAACGCTTCTAGATATGGTGTCAACGGAATAATGTCTGTTAATGCACGTATTGCAGTTGGCATTGCATAAGTCGGCCATGTAAAACCACTGATGATGAATGCTGGTGATGCAATAACCATCAAAATTTGTGTTGCTTTTAACGCATCAGGAAGAATAATACTGAACAATACACCCAAATTGGTTGACGCTAAAACAAAGAGACTTGTCACCCACAAAAAGTTCATCACATTGTCTGGTGCAGGCACTTTGAAGTAAATACTTAATGCATAAAACATCAAAATATTAAATATTGAAAATACCCAAATCGGAAGACATTTAATCGCCATTATTAAGGCTGCATATTTTTCTTTACCTGCAAAATCTCTTTTAAAACTTTCTCTTTTAAACTCTTCTGAAAAAGTTACCGCCATCGCCAACAAAATAACTTGTTGTAAAACAACTGCCATTAAAGCGGGCCACATGAAAATTAAATAATTACTCGTCGTATTAAAAAGCGTGATGTAATTGGCTTTGAAAGGCTCGTATTGCGAACTCGCTTCTGTGGCAGAAAGACCTTTCTTTTGCAGAGCTTTCATCTCAGCGCCAGCCGAAAAACTTCCTAAGGTAACCTGTATCGCTTTACTTGCAAAATTGGCGGTTAAGACATTAGAAGTATTTACAAAAACATTGATTTCTGGATACTTTTTTTGCAACATCATGGCTTCAAAACGTTCAGAAATAATGACCACAGCCGCCGCATCTTTTTTAATAACTTCATCTTTTAAATCCAAAGGTTGCTCAAGATAATTGAGAACTTTGATAGAAGAGTTATCGTCAAGCATATCAACAACCTGCTGTGACAAAGGCGTTTTGTCCTGATTAACTACAATGACTGGGATGTCGGTTACTTTTCCTTGTTGGTAGGTAAAGCCCATTAATAAAGCATAAACCAGAGGTGCCAAGAAGAAAACAGATCGTAATGTACTATTCGATAGAAAGAGTTTGAATTCTCTCTTTATTAAAAATAATGTTTGTTTCATCGCCTTGTTTTTATTGTAAAACAACACTAGAGTTCACCAATAATCCTTTAGTAACGGTGTTGTCATTTGGGATAACTTTCACTTCGTACACGGCATCTTCGGGATTATAATCTGGGAAAGCCGTTGTAATATCAGCATATTTTGTCAACTGTTTGATGCTAACAATTTTTCCAGTAAATTCTTTATCGCCATAAGTGGTTTTCATTTGTACAGCTTGACCTTTCTGATATTTAGAAATCAAACTTTCGGGAACTGTAAATCTGAAGTAAGTTGTATTCGGCACATAACCATTGAACAACGCATAACCCGCAGTCGCCAATTCGCCTTTGTGTAAAGCAATGGTCTCGATTTCCATGTCGTTGGTCGCGATAACATAACGTTCAGAGTAGGCAACATTAGCTTCTTGCAATGCGCCCATCGCTTGGCTAGCTTGGCCTTCTGCCATATTTATTTTTTCGTAACGCGTTCCAAGTTCTACGTCGTGTAACTCTGCATTAACGGCGTCTAGCTGCGCTTTCGCACCTTGATATTTTGCAAAAACTTCGTCATAACTTTGCGGTGACATGAGACTATCACGGAACATGTTTCTTGCACGATTATAAGATTTATTAGCAAAATCATATTGCTCTCTAAGACCTTTTTGTTTGGCTTTTAATTGTCGTAATTGATCGGCAGTTGCACCGTTTTTAGCCATTTGAGCCTGCGCTTGTGCCGCCGCTGTTGCTCCTTTTGCTTGTGCTATTTTTGCGGAAACTTCGGGTACATCGAGTTTTGCTAACGTATCGCCTGCTTTTACAGTTTGTCCTTCTTCGACATAGATTTCTAAAATCCTGCCGGTTACTTTTGGTGAAAAAGAAATGACGTCTTTTTTAGTTTTTCCTTCAAAACCTTTTTGGACTTTGGTGTCGTTACAAGCTGTTAAAGTTAAAATTGTCGCTAGACCTAATATTTTTGATAGATTATTCATTGTTTTGTGATGTTTAAAGTTGGTTGATGTCAAGATTTTGTGTCGCTTTCATCAGTTCGATAGCGCTACGTCTTTGGTTGTAGATGGCGGTCTGGTATTCGAGTTCTGCAGTTTGCAAATCGTTTTCGGCATCGATAAGGTCTGATGATTTTTTAGTCCCATAACGGAATTCTTTCTCTACATTTTGCAAAGCAATAGTCGCAATACTTTTTGCTTTGGCTTTCAGATTAATCTGTGCATCGGCAATGTCGTAATTGGTTTGATTGTTTGCTAAATTTAACTTTAATTTCTTTTGTGCATCACGTTTTTTATTCTCTAAAATTTCTTTATTTATTTTGGCACTTTCGACTGCAACTTTACCTTCGTTACCATCAAAAACATCCCATTTGAAACCAACACCAGCTTGAAAAATTGGTAAAATATTTAAATTAGATGGGTTGATGTTAAGTTTGGTATTTAAACCTTGAATTAAATCTTTGGAAGTCGAAATATGATTGTTGTAAAGTCCAAAGTAGGAGAGTGATGTCTGCGCTTGCACCTTCGGAACCCACCATTTTTTCTCAGCTTCAATCTTGAATTCTGTAGCTTTAATCCCATGATCTAAAGCCTGAACTTCTGCACGTTGGTCGATGTTTTTGTCAGCAACAGCGTACGAAATTGGTTTAAGATTAGGTTTAATCTCCGCAATTCTTTCGCGCTCGATGCCTGTTAAAACTTCGAGTTGTGTTATCAAAAGTTGCTTTTTACCTTCATATTCAACAATTTTTGAATCTAAAGTCGCTTGTGCTAATTCAATTTTTTTATGATCATAAGGTGTAATAAGTCCATAACCAAGCGCTTTATCAGCAGTTTTTCGGTTGATGTCCAATCGTTTTTTACTCTCGTCAAGAACTTTTCGAGATTCTTCCAAAAGTGCAAATTGATCATAAGCTTGCGAAATCATCGATACAACGTCGTCTTTGCTTTTCTCCATCAAAATTTGTTCTGATAGATTTTTTTCGCGATTGGCTTCTTTCAGATATTTTACTTTTCCACCAGAATAAAGCAACACCGAAGCTTCGGCTTTCGCCATTGCAGAAATCCCTGAAATATTAAGATTATTACTGCGTTCGGGAACAGTCAATCCTGGAAAAATATTCGGAATTGCTGGCACATTGACTTCTGGCGTAGAAAACTGAGCAGTTGTGTACATATAACCTCCTTTCCCCGAAATTTCGACTTTCGGTAGAAAAATGTCTTTCAGTTTTTCGTCGTCGAGATGTGTGATTTTGTTTTGCAGAACTTGTTCGTTAAGCGTCGCATCATTACGAAGTGCGCTGTTGATAAGCTCTTGCAATGTTGGCGCAGAAGCTTGCGAAAAAATAAGCGATGGTAGCAAAAGCAGAATCCCCGCCCATTTCTTATTTCTGTTTTTCATTTTTGTATGTTGCTTGTTTGTGGTACAAATTTGAGACAATTAAAACCTCCTTCCTTTGACAAATGTCAAAAAGTATAAACAATAGCAATAATCCGCTAACATTAGGATAGTTGTAAAGTTAAAAATTTAAGATTCAACTTTCAACTTATTTTTTTTTTTAGACTGAAATTTTAAAATGAAAAATAAATAGTTTAAACGAAAAATTGCAAACTTGAAGCGGGCGGTCATCGCGGAAGTTTTGTTGACGATAATATTCCAAAAATTGGCGGTTTGTCTTTATTAAATAATGTTTTTGAAAACGTGAAAAAACCAATTATCTATGCTGGTGGACTTTGTAGTTCGCAAACTATTTTAGCTGCTAAAACTTTAGGCGCACAAGCTTTTCAGATTGGCTCGATATTGCTTTGTACCGAAGAAAGTCAATTAAATTCGGCTGAAAAACAAAGACTAAAATCAGCTTCCGAACATGATATTATGTTGATTAAAAGCTTTTCTGGCCGCTACGCCCAAGGATTACAAAACACTTTTACGGATGCTTTTGAAAACTCAGAATACGTGCTTCCGTATCCGGATCAAAATAAGTTAACAGCAAACGTACGAAAAGTTGCTAAATCGCAATCTAATATTAATTTTTCGAATATTTGGACAGGTCAATCGATTGGTCATTTCAGTGAAAAAAGCACCAAAGATATTCTTCAAAATTTAATTAAAAGCATTTAATAGTAAATCAAAAATCCTCCATTTTTAATAGAGGATTTAGAATTTATTATCGAGAAAAAACTTAATTTAAAAATCAACAAAATCTGGATTAAGCCCCGAAAATCCTGCTTCTTCCATAGTTCTAATCGTTTGCATATCATCATTATCGATCGTAAAAGTATTTACATCAATATTGGCAACGATGTTTTTCGGCGTCACAGATTTTGGAAGTGGTAAAATCCCGTTTTGAAGACAAAATTTAATACAAAGTTGCGCAACAGAAACATTATACTTAGCAGCAATATTTTTTAATAATTCGTTGTCAAGAATTCTTCCAGAACCAATTGGGCTCCAAGCTTCTACCAAAATATTATTCTTTTTGCAATAGTCTACAACATCATTTTGTAGATAACCTGGATGATATTCGATTTGGTTAACCATCGGCGGTATTTTTGCAGTTTCTGCTAAGCTTTCGAGATGGTGAACAAGGAAATTGCAAACACCAATTGCTTTTATTTTGCCTTGGTTATAAAGATCTTCCATCGCGCGCCAAGTTTCAGAGTTCAGCTCTTTCCAATTATCAAACTGTTTAGCATTTGCAGGCCAATGGATTAAATATAAATCAACATAATCGGTTTGTAAATGCTCCAACGACTTCTCGAAAGCATCCAAAGTCGATTGATAACCTCGACTTGTATTCCACACTTTAGTTGTCAAGAAAATATCTTTTCTGTCCAATTGACTTTCTTTGATCGCATCACCAACGCCTTTTTCGTTTTCATAGATTTTTGCTGTGTCGATATGTGTATAACCATTTTCTAAAGCAAAGCCTACAGCATTTTTAACATTTTCTCCATCAGGAATTTGCCATGTTCCGAATCCAATTTCTGGAATCTCTAATCCATTATTTAAAACAAAATTTTTCATATTTCTGTATTAATTCATTTAATGAAAACAAATTTAGTTTAAAGCAAAAAAACTACGATAAACTTTAAGATAAATTAACTTGTGGAAAATGGCTTGCAGTCGATCTTTTAAAAAAGAAAAATTATCTTTGCACCAAAAATCAAAACAACTAAAAATGTCAACAAAACAAGATAAAATAAATAATTTCGATCCATCGCAACCAGGTTTAGCTGATGGGACAATTTTCGGGTTACCTTTTACGGCGGAAGAGTCAGAAATTGTAGTTGTAGCGGTGCCTTGGGAAGTTACTGTAAGTTATGGAGCTGGCGCTTCAGAAGGTCCAGATGCTATTTTGGACGCTTCTTTCCAGGTGGATTTGCTGCATCAAGAATTTCCAGAATTGTGGAAGCAAGGTATTTATTTTGATGTGGGAGCCGAACATTGGAAATCGACAAGTGATGAGCATAAAGCATTGGCGCAACCAATTATTGAAGCTTTAGAAAATGGAGAAATTATCGCTGAAAATGAAGCCTTAAGTCAAAGTTTAAAAACGATAAATGAAGCTTCCACTAAGTTGAATGCAGAATTGAAAGAACGCGTTTTGGATTGGCATTCGAAAGGGAAAAAAGTAATTTTGTTAGGTGGTGATCATTCAACGCCTTTTGGATATTATCAAGCTTTGGCGTCTCAATACGACAATTTTGGCATTTTGCATTTTGATGCACACATGGATTTGAGAATTGCCTACGAAGGCTTTACTTATTCTCACGCGTCTATTATGTATAACACAATCCAGCTTCCGCAAGTTACTAAGTTGGTGCAAGTTGGTATCCGTGATTTTAGCGAGGAAGAAGTTGGCGTGATAAAGTCTACGGATAAAGTGAAAGTTTTTACAGATACAGATCTTAAAAAAGCACAGTTTGAAGGTAAAACATGGAAACAACAAGTGGACGAAATCATCGGTTTGTTGCCCAATAATGTTGCTGTAAGTTTTGATATCGATGCGCTTTATCAGTGGTATTGCCCGAATACAGGAACGCCAGTTCCGGGAGGTTTGTCGTACGAACAAGCTGTTTATGCGCTAAGTCGTTTGGCAGAATCTGACAAAAATATTATCGGAATCGACCTTGTAGAAGTTGCTCCAAGTGAAACTGACGAATGGGACGGAAATGTTGGCGCAAGAATGTTGTTCCACATGTGTGGTGTTTTGGCGAAAAATAACAAACTTAATGTTGGCGAGCCAGTTCGTTTTTAATAAAGTATAAATTCAAAAAAATATAAAGCAACTTGTCATTTGGCAGGTTGCTTTTTTGTTTTAAAACAAGCAAGGAACAATTTTTGCGTCCAAGAAAACTGGAATAAATGTTATGTTTGACAAGCAATAAAAAAAAAATAAAACGTTCGGCAAAACTTCTTCAAGTTAGTAGCAAATATGGACTTCAGGATATGTTGAGTCGAATCTCAAATGGTTCAGATTCAGATTCTGAGAAGAATAAAGCTGGTTACGAAAGACTTCGTTTAGCTTTGGAAGAGTTGGGACCGAGTTTTGTTAAATTGGGACAATCTTTTAGTAATCGTGATGATCTGTTGCCTAAGGATTTTATTCTTGAACTTCAAAAATTACAAGATCGGGTAGAAGTTGTCGATATGGATGTCAAGATGATTTTGGAAAAGTCTTTAGACATCTTTGTTGATGAGTATTTTAATTACATCAATACAATGCCGATTGCCGCAGCATCAATCGCGCAAGTTAATAAAGCACAATTGAAAAACGGACAAGATGTTATCCTTAAAATTAAACGTCCCAACATTGTAGGTTTTGTATGTTACCATTATAAATACAAATCGGGACATGAAGACGATGCGCCGATTTTAGGATTTGCACCACGGAAGACGGAGTTTTCTTTATACGTTTTCACAGGTTTAGAAGAGCATGATTATCTTTTGAAAGATTTAGGAAAATTCAAAATGGGGAAGGCTTGTATCTATGTCAAAAAACTTTTTGATATTAATATTGATGCTTTAAAAATATTGATGCAAGAAAGCATTAATTATATTTCTGAAAAATACGAACGAACAACATAAGTTTAATTAACAATAATATTTCCGTTTACATCATATTTAAAACTCCAAGATTTCTCAACAGCATTTGTAATTTCATTATTAATATTATAATGAGTTTCTGTATATTTTCTAAAATTATTTTTTGAAAGACTTCGATAAAAATAATCTCCTAATAAATATAACTTTTTGGTTGGATTTTTGGAAGTATCATAATTCTCAAAAGTTCGAACTATTCTTTCATTTTTATTTTCGCCATTAATTTGTAGATAAAATTCTGTTTTAACAAGATTAGTATTGTTATCGTAGAAAAATTTTTCAACATAACCTGCCTTATAATCATTAGGATCTTGTGGGTTATAAGGCATATTTGGAAAAGTAGTTGTTATTTCCGTTAAAAGATTATTATTGTATGCATAAGTCAATTTTTTGTTTAAATATGCTTGACTAACGTCAGGGATTTCCCTTATTAAAATTTGGTTGGAAGCATTTAATGTATAAATATTAGTATTTTTAGGAACAATATATTGTGGCGATGATAAGAAGTTTTCAACAAGAACTGAATTGTTACTGTTGTATGTTAAGCTTGTGTAAATATCCTTTGAAAAAGCACCATTGAAACCTGTGCTACTAGATATAGGTAGAAAACCACCAATTTGTTTAACTAATCTTTTTTGACTGTCGTACTGTAGCGTAAAATCGATTTCTTGTGGGTTAATCCAATATCCTGTTCTATTAAAATCAATTTTAATATTTTTAACTAAATCATCTTGCTCTTGTTGAGGATTATCATCTCTATTGCAAGAAAATGTTAGAATTGATAAAAGTGAAAGTAATAAATATT
Source organism: Soonwooa sp. T0.1_25 (assembly GCF_057652215.1). Lineage (NCBI taxonomy): Bacteria > Pseudomonadati > Bacteroidota > Flavobacteriia > Flavobacteriales > Weeksellaceae > Soonwooa > Soonwooa sp. T0.1_25. Next base: position 17,236 of record NZ_JBYFBZ010000017.1, read on the forward strand.
TTTTCATTTGACTAAAGTATTATTTTTCTTTTAAAAGCTCCAAATATTGATCAAATTTGTTTTAGTTTTCTATAAATTGCACAGGTAAAAGATAACATAAACAAAAAATGGCAACAACTAACATTTATTTAACTTTTGACGGCAATTGCAAAGCGGCTTTTGAATTTTACAAATCGGTTTTCGGTGGTGACTTTCCACACGTTGGAAAATTCGGAGACATGCCCGAAACGGATGGCAAACCAATCTCTGAAGAAGACAAAGAGAAAATTATGCACATCACACTTCCAATTAGTAAAGAAACTGTGTTAATGGGCAGTGATGCTGGTACAGATTGGGGAAAAGGATTGACGATTGGCAACAACTTTTCGATTGCTATTAATGCAGATTCTCGTGAAGAAGCTGATAAATTATTCAATGGACTGTCAGAAGGCGGAACAGTTACAATGCCTTTGCAGGAGACATTTTGGGGCGCTTATTTTGGGATGTTTGTTGATAAATTCAATATCAACTGGATGATGAATTATGATGATCCTAGCAAGGTTCAGCCACATTAATTTTATTAAAACAAAAAACTGCTTTGCAAAACCGAAGCAGTTTTTTTTAATAAAAAAAGGCGTTCGCCACAACAGCAAAAGCCTTTAACAATACAATATTTAGTTCGGTAGGTAAGCTTCAAACTTACTTTTCCAAAGATAGTTTTGTTAAGCCTTTCAAAAATACGGTTAACCGTAAAAACAGATTTTTAAAACTTTGGATTAGGATTTTTACTTAAAAAATCAATTAATATATTTTTGATTTTAGTCTCAATATTGTAGTAATTATCGCTGTTTTCGGGCATTTGGTTTTCGAGGATAACAAGACTCAAATCATATTTCGGAATATAAATATTAAGTGCGCTAAAACCATCACCTAAACCAGTATGTCCGTAATATTTAACATTTTGCTCATTTACAACACGAATTCCGTAACCGTAAGGCTGCTTTTCTTTTCCAAAAACATCATGTTGAGACAAGGTTTTTCCTTTTAAAAATTCTTGTAAACTTTTGTTTTTCAAAACCTTACCAGAATAAAGTGATTGATTCCAAAAACTTAACTCGATTGTTGACGCCAACCAACCATCAGCCGCAGCAAAATCTGGTCGAATACCACTTTTCTCTAAAACTTCAATTTTTTCGTTGTTGATTAAATGTCCTTTAACACTAGACAAAGCGCTATTATTTGTAAAAATTTCTGGATTTTTAAAACCTAGAGATTTCAAAAACGTCGTAGCTTGTTCTGCATAAGGTTTTTTATAAATCTGTTCTAAAATCTGACCAGCAAGCGCAAATGACAAATTTCCATATCGAAATTCTGAACCTGCGGGATAAGCCAGTTTTTGATCCAATTTTACAATACCATGCGTGTGATTCAGTAACTGATAAACTTTTACAGAATCTTTCCAAGTCATTTTTAAGTCAGGAAGATATTTAGAAATTGGATCTTCCAAATTTAGCTTCGAATCTTCAACCGCTTTCAGCAACATAACGGCTGTCAACTGCTTTGTAATGGACATTACTTCAAAACGGTCAGTATTTTTAAGTGCGGTTTTAGTGTTAAAATTTTGTGCGCCAAAACTAGATTGATAAAGATTCTGTTTTCCTTTTGTTATTAAAATATTTCCATTAAACTTAATTGGTGAATCTTGATGCATCACCGAATCTATTTTTGAATATATGGACGAAAATTGTTGTGCGGAATACTGTATACTCAAAATCGAAAATACAATAATTAAAGACAAGCGACTTTGTGTAGAAAGCATCTTTTTAGGATTTTAAAAACTGGTTTCGGATTGTTTGTTTTTCTTGGGTTTGGTTTGTAAAAATACCATCAAAATAGCGGATGTAATTACTCCTAAAGCTAATGCCCCAAAAGTCCCTTGTCGCACATAATTAGCAAAATTAAATTGAGCTTTTGCTTCATCAAAAGTTCCATAATAACCTAGTTGAATAGAGCGATTAATTGCGTTATTGAAGAAATTTGGGGTAATAACGAATGACACTACCCATTGTACAAATGGCGTTAAAAAAGCTATAAATAATGACAAAACGATACCCGAAGTAACGCCTTGCTTAAAATCCATTTGCCCATTATAGTAATTTCTTTTTTTGTCACGGAGCGCTAAATAAAGCATTATTGTCGCAGGAATCGCAAAAAGATTGGTTAAATACATTTGATAATCAATATATTTATCATGTAGACCTGTAATTTTTTCTAGAAACATCCAAGCTAAGCTCATTATACTAAAAAGTACTGCCCACTTTATCTCAATCTTTATGCTTTTCATATAATTTTTTTTCAAGGTTGTCTAAGTTGTGTTTGCTAAAATATTCAAAATTTTTATAATGCCAAATACGTATTTGCGCTAAGATTAGTGATATTTAGTCAATGAATTAATTAGATAAGTCAACTTGATATTGTTATTGTATGAAATTATTCAGTTTTTAAAACTAAATCAATATTATTAATGTTTTTTAATTGGTATTTGCAAGTATTTCCTTTGGTCTTGATAGTAGCTGAATCTACCAAAAAACGTCCAGGTATGTTTAAATTTTCTTTGGTTTCAAACGGATGAAGTGCAATAAACTTAAAAGCGAAAAACAAACTTTTATCAGAGTTTATTGTAGTGAATTCAATTTCACGATCTACTTTATGCATTTTTTTATTTGTATAAATTGTCAAATCGTGGAAATTTTCTTTTTGTTGAATTTTAAAATTTATTTTTTTTGTTGGTAAATATACTCTTGAAGTACTTGCAAATTTGAAATTGTAAAAATTAGGTGCTTTACTTTGATCATTTATAAGATCAAAAATATGATAGCTGCCATTTTTGAAATCGAAAATTTTTGCACTTACTGTATTGTTGGATTTATAAGTCTTTAAGTAATAAGAATCATTTTCTGAATTTATAAATATTGAAATATCCTTTTTGCTACCATTGATTTCCATAGAATATATAACTTCTTTATCAAATTTATAATCTATTTTCTGTGCATAGGATAGAATATTTACATAACAAAAAAATAATAATGTAATCCGCATCGTATTTTTTACTGTTTTAAGATAACATTATATATATGCTGAGTCTGCGAAGTTTCGACACCTTCAAACTCTACTTTTTGTATATTATAACCACCACATTTACCTGTTAATTCTTTAGAAATAATTTTTATTGTAAAATTCTTTATAGGTGATGAAATATCAAATTTTTCAGAACCGTTATACCACCCAACGCCACTGACTGCAACAAGATAATTGGGAATCTCTACTATTTTGGCCTCTTTATTATTATTTGGTTTTTGAGAACTTATTTTTAGATCTGCGACAGAAATCTCTTTCGACTCAATAAGATTAATACCTTTTGAACCTACTAATTTTAATACTATTTCTCCTGGAGGAGTAAAGCAACTATAGCCATCTCCCCGACAAGAGAATAAAATAAATAGCGAAAATGCTACTAGTAAATGATTAATTGATTTCATAATATTATAAAAAAAAAGCACTACCAATTTAGTGCTATTTTTTATTTAAAAGATATTGTAACCTAAAATTAAAGAAAAATTATCATATTTTCCAGTCCAATTTTGTGTAGGTTCTTGAATTTTTTTTGAACCATATCTTGCCTCTACCGAATATTTATTATTATACTTATATCCTAAACCAAATTGAAACCCAGACTTCATCTTTAGTTCATAATCATAGTATTTATATCCATCTCTGCCATATTCAACATTTGAGTTCATTCCAAAATCAAAACCATACAATATATTTACAGAGATTTTTGAAGTCGTATGTAGAAAAATATAATGTCTAATTCCGATTGGTACTTCAATAGCTTTGTACTCTGCTTTTGTATATCTACTTCTACTTTCTTGATAAGGGACAGATATTGTTGCTTCCCCTTTATATTGTTGATAGTTTGGCTCCATAATTATTGCCCATTTACCTTTATTAAAAGGTAAAACGGCCTCAAGCTCGATACCAATACCAAAGGTCATTTTATTTCCTAATGTAAATTTTGTATATTCAAAAGGATTTTCAAGTGAGAGAGATTGAGAATTAAGTCTGGGTCTTACTGCTAACCCAAATGTAAATTTTTTAGTTTCTTTGCTTTCTTGTTTAAAATTCGGATCAGAACATTTATTATAATTTGTAAAAATTCTGGTAAGATCAAATTTTCTATATTTAGAGCTTTCAATACTGTTTTTTGAAAACCCATCACAGTTTAAATCTTTTTCTAATTGCATAATATAATCTTTATTGTATGCAACCTGATTGACGTCGTGATCATAAGCTTTGTATATCAATTGATTCGGCTTATCCTCATTTAATTTATAAAAATATCTTACTAATGGGCCATCAACATATTCGTAAAGGTCAGCTTTACCATTAACAATTTCTTTTAGAAATAATTCTTCTTCGACATAATTTGGCTCTCGATTTTCACTAAGCTTACTTAGGTCAGAAGAAGATTTGTCAATTTTTACTTTTTCGGAGATAAATTTTCCACGATTATAAATTTCAAATAATTGTACATCTGATGTTTTCATGTTTTTTACAGGACTTGTATCAGATAATTTATACTCAAAATTATTAGGATTAGATCTCCAATCATAATCTTTAATAAGACATTCTATACGCTCTCCAGTTTTAGATATAAAATAAGCTTTTTCAAAAGTAACTTGTGCAGATATAAGTAGACTCCCTAATAAAGAAATAAAAATTGCGATTTTTTTCATATTGTTTAAGTGTAAAAATTTTAACAAAATAATTTTTTTTTAATGAGAATGGCAATTTATTTATGATTTTATAAAACTTTATTTAAAGAATACGGTTTTTTATAACTTTGAAGAATAACACTAATATAGTGGTCTCAAATTGCTAGTGCAACTTTTTGTTTTTGTAAAAGTATTGTTTTTTTGATTGATTTTAATAAAATTTGGATAACTTTTTTAGCCTTTTGAGGGCAAAAAGTTACCCACATTTTATTTCCATCGACAACAACAGCGTTTTTCATTGTAATTGATTTAAAATTAGACTATTAAAGACATCTTTTGGGGTTTGATAATCCAAAACCTTTCGTGGTCTTTCATTAAGCTGCTCTTGAACTTCTTTTATGCGCTTATTTGTAATGGTATTAAAGTCCGTGCCTTTTGGGAAATAATCTCTTACCAAACCATTAGAATTCTCATTGGTAGGGCGTTCCCAAGGAGAGTAGGGATGTGTAAAATATACCTGAACCTTTGTCTTCTTGGTAAATAATTTATGTTCTGACATCTCTGTTCCATTATCGTAAGTAAGCGTTTTACGCATTGTCTTTGGAAGCTTTAAAAACTCCTTCTCAAAGGCTTTTCTAACCGTTTCTGCTAACTTATTCTTTAAGGGAACAAGTATAATCGTTCGTGTCGTTCTTTCTACCAAGGTTCCTAGACAAGATTTGTGATCTTTACCGATGATTAAATCGCCTTCCCAATGTCCTGGAATTTCTCTGCCTAAAACCTCTTCAGGACGCTCATCTATAGAAACTCTATCCTTGATTTTTGGCTCCAATACGGCTCTGGTCTTGAAGTTTCCTCTACTTTTACGTTCTTGTCTAAG
>NZ_JBYFBZ010000018.1:0-21896 GCF_057652215.1 Soonwooa sp. T0.1_25
CTCATAACCTAAAATTAATTGTTTTTTGCTAATAACTTTAGGGTTATAAAATGTCCGGTTTTTGGGGAGACTTACAAAACCAAATGAAAATCTTGATATGAAAAAGAAACTTGTGGTTTTATCGGGTGCTGGGATTAGTGCAGAAAGCGGAATTTCGACTTTTAGAGATTCGAATGGTTTTTGGGAAAATCATCGTATTGAAGATGTGGCGTCGCCCGAAGGTTTTGAAAGAAATCCAGAATTAGTTTTGGAATTTTACAACCTTAGACGCCGACAATTAAAAGATGTAAAACCAAATCGAGCGCATGAAATTTTAGCAGAACTAGAAAGAGATTTTGATGTTCATATCATCACACAAAATGTAGACGACTTGCATGAACGCGCAGGCTCTACAAAGGTGACGCATCTTCATGGTGAACTCTGCAAAGTGCGACCTGTAAATTCGGAAAGCGACGCAATTCTTTGGGAAGACGACCTTAATCTTGGAGATTTGGACGAAAACGGAATACAATTGCGACCTCACATTGTTTGGTTTGGCGAGATGGTTACTGAGATGCAAAATGCTGCCGAAATTGCTTCGGAAGCGGATTTATTTCTGGTTATCGGGACCTCTATGCAAGTTTATCCGGCAGCAGGTTTAGTGCATGATGTTCCTACAAATGCTGAGATTTTTGTAATTGATCCCAATTTAGATTTTTCGATGTTTAGAAATAAAGAAAACTGTTTTAAAAGCTCTGCAACAGAAGGTATGCAAAAACTTCAAGATATTTTAAAATCAAAGTTTCTGTAAAATTTTTATTCAGATTTTTCTAAACACTTTCATCAATTTTAAATTAATTATTCAAGATAAAATGACTTCCAAAAATTTAAAAATGTTAAAGTTTTAATTTGGACTAAACTTTAACATTTTAATTTAAAAAAAATAAAAACTCGGCATCACATTTGATGGGAATTAAAATAGAAAAAAATTAACATTTCTTTAACTTAATTCCATTTAAAATTTATGAAAACATTTTTTGAAGAAAAGCTTAATACATCGGCTTTTCTTGGGACGCTTGCATTAATTTCGGCAACGTCATTTCTTTTGGTTGGTTGTGATAAAACGACAGAACGCATCGACGCAAAAACCACCGAACAACCCCAAAAGAAACCCGTCTCAAAAAATGTTATTAAAGTTGATGAAACTACCGGAACAATCAGCGACAACAAGCGGATTATCTATTTAACTTTTGACGATGGACCAAATCGTGGAACCGAAAATCTTTTGAAAATTTTGCATAAAAGAAATGTTGTGGCAACTACTTTCGTTGTAGGTAAACACTTTAATGGAAGCGCTAAACAGAAAAAAGACTTCGCAGATTTGCGAAAAGATTCTTTAATAGAAATCGCTAATCACAGTTTTAGTCACGCAGATAATCACTATTCGGAGTTTTACAAAAATCCTGAAAAAGTCGTTGCAGATTTCGATTCGGCGCAGGTTCTTTTGGGTTTAAATAATAAAATTGCAAGAACACCTGGACGTAATATTTGGCGACTTAATAACATAAATGTTACTGATATTTCTGCTTCAAAACTTGCTGCCAATCAACTACAAATTGCGGGTTACAAACTGGTTGGTTGGGATCTAGAATGGCGTCCTACCGCAAAAATGTCATTAAAAGGAAATCACCAACAGATGATGAAAAAAGTCGACAGTATTTTTTTGAATGATTTAGAGAAAACGTCTAAACATTTGGTGTTTTTGACGCACGATCAATATTTGACGGATGACGAATCGCTTGCAGAATTGGATGAGTTCATCGATGTTTTGCAAAAATCCAATCGTTTTGAATTCCGAAAAATTTCTGAATATCCAAAAATTAATGAGATTCTTAATTAAATCGCTTTACAAATAAAATCAAAATCCTCTTAAATATTGAGCGGATTTTTTATTAATTTTAAAACAGTTTTCAAATTTATATAATCCAATCGATTAACATTTTAGATAAAATGATTTCTGCAATTATTTTCAAAAATGAAATCATTTTGAAACGAAATGAGCTTTTGAAAACTGTAAATAGCATTGATTCTAATATTTATTTTGTTAAAAAAAAAACTGAATTCTTAATGCCAGAAGCAATATTTTGAACAATTTGTATTTTTATACAATTTGCTGGATGCAATATTGGCAGCGTTCATACCGGTAAAACTAAAAATGATTTGCGCGCCGAAAAAATTAACACGGTTGAAAACAGTAATTTTCAAAACGTAATCTTAAAATTCAGACAAATTAATTTGCATCAATATATGGACAATTTGGTGCCTCCTATGTGTTGAAGAAATGCCAGAATTAAACAAAATAAAAGCAGAATTTGAGGGTAAAAATGTGCAATTTGCTTCATTATCAGTTGATACCGATTCGGCGAAACTTCAGAAATTTATTGATTCTAAAAAATTTCATTTCGAAGATTTAACGCTTAAAAATATAAAGTATAAAAATGCAATCTTAAACTTTCTAGACAAAAAACCTCTTAATTTCGAGAATACAACACAAGCAATTCCTTTAACTTATCTTGTTAAAAACGGGAAAGTTATCCATAAAATTACAGGCGGAACCTACGCTACAGAATTGCGAAATTTAATTAATGATAATTTGTAAAAACGCGGCGATTAAACTTGTCTACTAAAAGTTTTCATTTACTAAAAAATAGAAAAAGTTTCAACATTTGTTGAAACTTTTTTGTTATGGTTCGTAGGTCATAATGCTACGTTTATGCATTTTGAAGCCTAGTTTTTGATAAAGATGAATCGCGCGTTCGTTATGATTTTCGATTTCGAGGAACATCATTTTCAGATTTTGTTTCTGTGCAAATTCCTGCGCAAAAGTCACCGCTTTGCCGCCATATTTTTTGCCTTGTGCTTCAGGTTTTATATACAATTCGTCCAGAAAACACATCATTCCACCAAATTCAAAAGAGAATAGATAATTGAGAATCATGTAACCAACAACTTTTCTTTCTTCATTTTTTAAAATAAAACATTGACCAAGATTTGGACTTTCAACAAAAATTTCAAAATTTTTACGCGTCGTTTCTGTATCAAAAGGATAGCCATCAATTTCGTAAAAGTCTTTCATCATCGGCATTACCAAGCTTATTTCGTCAAGATCAAGTTTGTCTATTTTCAAATCCATTTCATAATTTTTCACAAAGTTAGGCATTAAATATTTGGTCATTCAAAATTTAATTCTACATTTGTAGAGATAGATAATTACTTGTAGAATGAAAATTAAATTAACCGAAGCAGAAAAAGAAGTTATGCAAGTCCTTTGGGAAAAGGAAAAAGCCTTTATGAAAGATATTATCGATGCTTATCCTGATCCAAAACCTGCAACAACGACGATCGCAACTTTGCTAAAAAGGATGCAAAACAAAGATTTTGTTGGCTACGAATTGTTTGGAAATTCGCGGGAATATTTTCCTAAAATTGAAAAAGAGCACTATTTTTCTTCTGAAATGAAAAGCATGATTCATAATTTTTTTGATAATTCTGTGAGTCAATTTGCATCGTTTTTTACTCAAAATGCAAAGCTTAGTCAAAAAGAATTAAAAGAATTGCGTGACATGATTGATGAAAAAATTGAAAACCCAAAGTCATGATTCCGTTCTATCTAAAATACGTTGCAGTAAGCAGTTTGCTGATTATTTTTTATTATTTGGTTTTAGAAAATCAAAAGAATCATCGTTTCAAAAGGTTCTTTTTGCTAGCAAGTTTAGCTTTTAGTTTAGGGATTCCTTTTATCGAAATTCCTTTCGGAAGTTATTATGTTAAAGCCTCGACTTTTAATCTTGGACAAGAAGCAATCCAATCTCAGATTATTGAGGAAACTCCAAAATTGGATACTTATCAAATTCTTTTCTATCTATATGTAATGATTGTCGGGATTTTAATTCTGAAATTAATTTTCCAAATCGGACAAATTTTATTTAAAAAAGTAAAAGCAAAAAATATAGTTTTTAAAACTTATAACATTTCGCTTTTAGAGGAAAACATAACCGCTTTCAGCTTTTTAAATACGATCTATGTCAATCGACAACGATTTGAAAATAATAACATAGATGATAGCATTCTCGTACACGAACAGACACATATTACACAAAAACATAGTTTTGATATTTTATTAATTGAATTTTTAAAAGCTTTGTTTTGGTTAAACCCTGCACTATATTTTTTCAAAAACGCTATTACAACCAACCATGAATTTTTGGCTGACGACGCTGTTTTAAAACAAAAATCACTAAAAGATTATCAAGAGATAATTTATCAAGAAGTTTCTAACCATTTTTTCCCACTGACACAAACTTTTAAACGAAATAATAACACCAAAAAAAGATTTATTATGATGAACACCAAAAAAAACAATAAAATGGGCTTTCGTATTTTCGGATCTGTTCTATTTACTTGCGGCGTGGCATTTCTCTTTGCCGAAAAAGTTAAAACGCCAATTGCAATTAATGATTCGGTTTTAGAAAAGAATACTCAACAGAAAGTTGGTGGTTTAGCACAAAGTACTACAACAGAATTTCAAACTTCTAAACCTACGATTGCAAATAAAGTTAGTGATACAATAAAACGTAAAAACGAACTGGAAGATCCAAAAATTATTGGCAACGCTTCAAAATCTGAATCCACAGAAGTAGAAAAACCTGCAGAATATCCGGGCGGAATTGGTAATTTGAGACGCGATTTAGCAATGGAAATCAACACAATTTCTTTTGAAAACATAAAAGGGTTTTTAAAAACGGAAAGTATGATTAAGATTGATTCGGAAGGAAAATTTGTTACTGTTACAACCACTGGTGAAAATCAAAACTTTAACAAAGAGGTTGAAAGAACACTTAATAAAATTCTTCAAAACGTAACTTGGGAATCAGCAAAAAAGGATGGTAAAAGCATTACTTCATATTACAAGCTACCAGTCGTGATGCAATTTGCAGAAGATGGAAAAACGCCTCCTCCACCTCCACCGCCATCTCAACCAAGAAAATCAAAATAACAAAAAAGAGCCAAATGAGGCTCTTTTTTCATTTTTAAAGCCTATCGAAAGCAAAAAAATCTTAACTTTAAAGCATAATAATTCGTAAATAATGAGTCTTACAAAAGAGCAAATTGCCCAGCGTATAGCAAAGGAAATCAAGAATAATTCGTATGTTAATTTAGGAATTGGTATTCCAACTTTGGTTGCCAACTATATTCCAGAAGGGATAAATGTCGTGCTACAATCCGAAAATGGACTTCTTGGTATGGGACCTTTCCCCATCGAAGGCGAAGAAGATCCAGATCTTATCAATGCCGGAAAACAAACTATTACAACTTTACCAGGTTCTGCAGTTTTTGACTCCGCGATGAGTTTTGGGATGATCCGTGCACAAAAAGTAGATTTAACAATACTTGGCGCAATGGAAGTTTCCGAAAACGGAGATATCGCCAACTGGAAAATTCCTGGCAAAATGGTAAAAGGTATGGGCGGCGCAATGGATTTGGTAGCTTCTGCGAAGAACATTATTGTAGCGATGCAACAAGTTAACAAACATGGAGAAAGCAAGTTGTTATCAGAATGTACTTTGCCTTTAACTGGTGTTAAATGCATTAAAAAAATCGTTACCGAATTGGGCGTTTACGAGGTTTTACCAGAAGGCGGTTTCCGACTTTTAGAAAGAGCGCCAGGCGTTAGTGTTGATGACATCAAAAAAGCAACTGCTGGTAAGTTAATTGCCGACGAGAATGCTCCTGAAATGACATTTTAAATTTTAAATAAATCCATATAAAAATCAATGGGAAAATCTTTTAATGCTTCTGTTAATAAAAGTTACGACTTCAGTTTGACAGAAGACCAAATCCATGCAATTGATGCTGTGACTTTGGATAACGAAAATTATCACATCCTTCATCAAAACAAATCTTACCAAGCCGAAGTTGTTGATGCCGATTTTAATCAAAAAAAATATACGGTTTCTGTTAACAACAATCTTTATGAAGTTGATATCCAAAATGATTTGGACAAGTTGATTAAAAAAATGGGCTTCGAAGTTGGAAAATCAAAACAAGTTAATGCGATTAAAGCGCCAATGCCAGGACTTATTTTAGAAATTTCTGTTGCGGTTGGGCAAGAAGTTAACGAAGGCGATAGTCTTCTGATTCTTGAAGCGATGAAAATGGAAAACAGCTTCTACTCACCGAGACAAGGTGTTATTAAATCGATCGCTGTAGAAAAAGGTCAAGCGGTTGACAAAGGACAATTATTAATCGAATTCGAATAAAATCTAATCATAAAATGAAAAAAATACTCGTAGCAAATCGAGGAGAAATAGCATTAAGAGTGATGAAAACAGCTAAGAAAATGGGTATTAAAACCGTTGCTGTTTTCTCTGTTGCAGATAGAGAATCTCCTCATGTTAAATTTGCTGACGAAGCGGTTTGCATTGGTGAAGCGCCTTCTAATCAGTCTTATTTATTAGGCGATAAAATCATTGAAGTTTGTAAGGAATTAGGTGTTGACGGGATCCATCCTGGTTATGGCTTCTTGTCAGAAAATGCTGAATTTGCGGAAAAGGCCGAAGCTAATAATATTACATTTATCGGTCCACGTTCTAATGCGATCCATATTATGGGAAGTAAGTTGGCTGCTAAAGAAGCCGTTAAAGCTTATGATATCCCGATGGTTCCTGGTCTTGACGAAGCCATCACCGATGTTGAAAAAGCTAAAAAAGTTGCCGTTGAAATTGGTTTTCCAATTTTGATTAAAGCTTCTGCTGGTGGTGGTGGAAAAGGGATGCGTGTTGTAGAAAACGAAGGCGAATTTGAGTCTCAAATGCAACGTGCTATTTCCGAAGCGACTTCAGCTTTTGGTGACGGATCTGTATTTATCGAAAAATATGTTGGTTCTCCAAAGCATATCGAAATCCAAGTTATGGCAGACGATCATGGCAATATTCTTTATTTATTCGAGAGAGAATGTTCTGTACAACGTCGCCACCAAAAGGTTGTTGAAGAAGCGCCATCTGCGGTTTTAACACCAGAAATTAGAAAAGCTATGGGAGAAGCTGCGGTTAAAGTGGCTAAATCTTGTGATTATCTAGGCGCTGGTACTGTTGAATTCCTTTTGGATGAAAACAAAAACTTCTATTTCCTAGAAATGAACACGCGTCTACAAGTAGAACATCCCGTAACCGAAATGATTACAGGAATGGATTTGGTAGAATTACAAATTCGTGTTGCTCGTGGCGAAGCTTTACCTATTAAACAAGAAGATTTAAAAATTGATGGTCACGCACTAGAACTTCGTGTTTATGCAGAAGATCCATTGAATGATTTCTTACCAAGCGTTGGGACTTTAACAACCTATCAACCTCCTGTTGGTGATGGTGTACGTGTAGATGATGGTTTTGCTGAAGGTATGGATGTTCCTATTTATTATGACCCAATGCTTTCAAAATTAATCGTTCATGGTAAAGACCGTAATGAAGCGATCGAAAAAATGCTAGAAGCGATCCAAGATTATAAAGTTGAAGGTGTTAGTACTACTCTGCCTTTCGGTAGTTTTGTATTCGATCATGAAGCTTTCCGTTCTGGAAATTTCGACACTAATTTTGTTAAAAAATATTACAGTCCAGAAATTATTGTTGAAAACCAAGCTAAAGAAGCTGAAGTTGCAGCTTTAATTGCTTTGAAAAAATATCTTGAGGATCAAAAATTATTGCGTGTTCCTAATCAATTCTAAATCAAATCATGGAAAATAAAATAGACCTTTTAAATAAAAAAATAGCGGAGTCTAAACTGGGCGGTGGCGAAAAAAGAATTGCAACGCAACACGCTAAGAAAAAATTAACCGCAAGAGAACGTATCGAATATTTCTTTGACGAAGGTTCTTTTGAAGAAATTGGCGCTTTTATTACACACCGTACCAAGGATTTTGGCATGGATAAAGAATATTATCTTGGCGATGGTGTTATCACAGGTTACGGAACGGTTAACGGTCGCTTGACTTATGCTTTCGCTCAAGATTTCACAGTATTTGGCGGTGCTTTGTCCGAAACCCATGCAGAGAAAATTTGCAAAGTGATGGATATGGCGGTTAAAGTTGGTGCGCCGATGATTGGTCTTAATGACTCAGGCGGTGCGCGTATCCAAGAAGGTGTAAGATCATTGGGCGGTTATGCAGATATTTTCTTTAGAAATGTACAAGCTTCTGGTGTTATTCCTCAGATTTCTGCCATTATGGGACCTTGTGCTGGTGGAGCGGTATATTCGCCTGCGATGACGGATTTCACAATGATGGTGGAGAACACGTCTTATATGTTCGTAACTGGACCTAATGTTGTTAAAACAGTAACTAACGAAACGGTAACTTCCGAAGAATTAGGTGGTGCTTCAACGCATTCTACAAAGTCTGGTGTTGCACATACAACTTCCGCTAATGATGTTGAATGTCTTGAAGATGTAAAAACTTTATTAAGTTATCTTCCTCAAAACAATCAAGAAGTTACACAACAATTATCTTACGAAATCGGTAACGAACTTCGTGAAGATCTTAAGAACATTATTCCAGATAATGCCAACAAGCCTTATGATATGCACGACGTCATCAATCATTTAATTGATGAAGATTCGTTCTTTGAAATTCATAAAAACTATGCTGAAAACATCGTTGTAGGTTTTGCAAGAATTGCAGGTAGAAGTATTGGTATTGTGGCTAACAATCCAATGTTCTTGGCTGGTTGTTTAGATGTTAATTCATCTATTAAAGCTGCGAGATTTACACGTTTTTGTGATGCTTTCAATATTCCTTTGTTAGTATTGGTTGACGTTCCTGGTTTCTTACCTGGTACAGATCAAGAATGGAATGGTATCATCACACACGGCGCAAAATTATTGTACGCCTTGTCAGAAGCAACAGTTCCGAAAGTGACGGTTATTACAAGAAAAGCTTATGGTGGCGCTTATGATGTTATGAACTCTAAACATATCGGCGCTGACATGAACTTCGCTTGGCCATCTGCTGAGATTGCTGTAATGGGCGCAAAAGGAGCTTCAGAAATTATTTTTAAAAGAGAAATTTCTGAGGCCGCAGATCCTGCAGCAAAACTTGCGGAGAAGGAAGCTGAATATGCAGAAAAGTTTGCAAATCCTTATACAGCGGCACAAAGAGGTTTTATCGATGAAGTTATTTTCCCAGAAGATACCCGTCGAAAATTAATAAAGGCTTTCGCGATGTTGGAAAACAAATTCGTTGAAAGACCAAACAGAAAACACGGTAACATCCCGTTATAACAAACAAAATCCTGAGTCAATGCTCAGGATTTTTTATTTGTTTTAAAATATTTTAAACCTCGAAATTCTTCTTCGCAAGCTCTTTTCGCACACGGCTAAGACTTTCTGGCGTAATCCCGAGATAAGAAGCCACCATCCATTGCGGAACACGGAGCATGATATTAGGATACTTTTTAAGAAAATCTAAGTAACGTTCTTCAGCTGTGGTACTTATCAAAGCATTAACTCTGTTTTGCAAGTTTTTGATATGGTTAAACATCAACACTTGATTTCTTTCTGCAACTTGTGGATGCAATTCTGCTAACTTAAACAAAAAATCATCTGCCATGACAACAACTTCAGAATCTTCAATAGCTTCTATATAAAAACGAGATTTCTCACTTAACATTTGACTAGTTGAGTCCGAAATAATCCAGCCTTCTGGCGCAAATTGGATCACATGCTCTTTCCCCAACTTATCGATAGAATACATTCTCAAAAGACCTTTCTCGACAAAATAACGATCATTATTCACCTCACCTTCTCGCACCAACACACTTCCTTTTTTAAAGAATTTGACATCGTAATGCGTCGAACATTGCGTTATGCTATCCTCAGGAATTTCAAGAATCTGCGAAAGATGTTTATGAAAATTATTTACCATTTCTGTCAATCTGTTTTATTTTTTAAAAATACTAATTCTTATTTAAATTCAATGCATGATTTTAAAATCAGAAACATGACAATTTGTACCATAGGAATAATTGGTATAATTGATGTAATAAGCTTTACAACTAAATTTGTTTAGTGTAAATTTGTATTAAATATTATCTTATGAAAAAAGCCCTTATAGTTGTTGATGTACAAAATGATTTTTGTGAAGGAGGAAGTCTTGCGGTGCCAGGCGCTAGCGAAATTATCCCTTTCATTAATACGTTGATGGAGAAAGGAAACTATGACGAAATTGTTTTTACCCAAGATTGGCATCCAGCAGAACACAAATCGTTTGCAAGTAACAACGACCGCCAAGTTGGTGAAACTATTATATTAAATAGCATCCCGCAGTTTATGTGGCCAGATCACTGTGTACAAGGGACTTTCGGTGCAGAATTCCATAAAGATCTTGATGTCTCAAAAGCTACAAAAATTTTCCAAAAAGGTACACATCCTGACATTGACAGTTACAGTGGTTTCCAAGATAACAATCATTTTTTGAAAACAGGTCTAGAAGATTATCTTAAATATCACGATATTCAAATTGTGGAAATCGTTGGTTTAGCATTAGATTATTGCGTTAAATATACTTGTCTAGATGCGATGGAAGCAGGATTTGTCCCGATGTTACACTTCCAAGGGACAAGAGCTGTTAACGTAAAACCTGATAGCGCAAAAAATACAATCTATGACTTATTACAACATCACGTAACCGTTGTTGGTTAAGAAGTTTTAGAACATAATAAATTATCAAAACTGCTTTATTCTAAGCAGTTTTTTTTTATTTTTGTAACGAAAACATTTAAAACTATAAAACCATGAAAAAATTAGTGTATATGGCTACATTGTGTAGCGTATCATTTTTTAATGCTCAAAAATTTGAAGTTTCTGCTGGATATGGAACAGGATCTTTATTCGGAGGTGCAGACTCTATTCTAAAAGCTGTTGGTACAACGATTTTCAACGGCGAACCCGAAATGCCAAACAGTAATGGCGTTCTAACAGTTGCACTTACAACTTATAACGAAAACATGAAGTGGCGTTATGGTCTAGAAGCCAATCTTGAATCTTTTAACGAAACTAAATCAAGCTACAGAAAACAATCTTATTTCTCCATTTTGCCTAAGGTTGATTATTTCTGGTCAGATGCCGATAATAAATGGCGCTTCTACTCAGGAGTTTCGGTTGGGGTTTTATTCCGAGATTTGGATTATGTGGATACTTCGAAGAATGTTCAAAAAACAAACGATACTTTTTTTGCTTTTAACATAATGCCGATTGGCGTAAGATATGGCGGAAATTTCGGCGTTTTTATAGAGCCTAGTATTGGTACAAGAGGTTTTGTACAGGGCGGTCTTAATTATATTTTCTAAACTTAAATTTAACAAAATAAAAAGAGAGCTAAAATTTAGCTCTCTTCTTTTTTATAACATTTTCAAATTGTTAACTTCTAGTTCTGTCAAGATTCTCCAATGTCCACGTTTGATGTTTTTCTTGGTAAGTCCAGCAAACATGACGCGGTCAAGTGATTCCACCTCATAACCTAACTTTTGGAAAATACGTCTCACAACACGATTCCATCCGATGTGGATTTCGATACCGATTTCATTTTTAGGTTTTCCTTCAATGAAAGAAATACTGTCAACTTCGGCAACACCTTCTTCTAAACGAATTCCGTCCGCAATCGATCTCAAATCTTCAATAGACAATTTTCTATCCAAGGTCACATGATAGATTTTCTTCATGTTAAATGACGGATGCGTCAATTTTTTTGTCATGTGACCATCATTTGTCAACAAGATAACACCTGTTGTTTGACGGTCTAGACGACCAACTGGGAATAATCGGTATGGCGAAGCATTAGCTACAAGATCCATCACTGTTTTTCTAGCTTTGTCATCTTTAGTGGTTGAGATATAACCTTTTGGCTTGTTAAGGACCACGTAAACAGGTTTTTCTGGCGTAATGCTTTGTCCGTCAAACACAACTCGATCCGTCTTCTGAACCTGGTAACCCATCTCTGTCACCACCTTTCCGTTAACTTCCACAAGTCCTTGCGTGATAAGATCATCCGCCTCTCTTCTACTACAAATCCCAGAATTTGCAATATATTTATTAAGTCGTATGGTTTCTTTTGGCGCTTTAGCTAACTTATCCAATTTTCTTCTTTGGATATAAGATTTTACACGTTCGCCTTCTTCTTCTGTTTTATTGAAAGGTCTTCTCGGTCCGAATTTTCTCTCGCCGCCTTCGTATTTATCTCTAGAATCGAAGTCACGACCACGTGTCGTTTTTGGCTTTCCAAATTTCCCTCCTCTTTCGAAAGAACCTTCTTCTCTAGGCGAATTTTTTGAATCCCCTCTTGAGCCACGCGAATTTTCAGAAGACTTTCTCCCTCCAAAATTTCCGGTCTTTTTATTTCTGTCTGAAGAATTTCTATCGTTTCTGCTCATGCTTTAAATTTTTTGCAAAGATAGACTTTTTTAAGTCAATATAGAAAAGGCTTTTTGCAGTCCTTTTATATTGCCCAACTAAATCTTGAATATATACCATCGAACAACATCGCTAAGATCCCAAAAAATATCCATAATTTAAGAACACTTAATGTTGTCACTTTATCATTTTTATGATTTCTGAATAACCAAAATACACTTAATATTAACACGAAAAGTCCTATCGCAAAATACCAAGCCATGATGCTTTGTAGTCCTATACCTTTAATAATGATGAGTGATACAACAAAAGCCATCAAACAAAATACGATAATAACTCGCCTTGCAATCTTAGAACTAAATTGATTTGCAATCGTTTTATAGCCAAAAACTTTATCAGCATTTTTTGTTAAAAGATCTTTAGTCATGTCAATAATCATCAACATTAAAAAAAGAAAAATTGCCATGAAAAAGACTTTCAAAGTGAAAGTTCTGTAATAGACCAACATCCCAAAAAACGGATACATCGTCAAGCCAACGAACGTGAGGTTATTTAAAAATAAAACTTTACTAATCTTATGACTATAAAACCACATCAAAAATTGATAGACCAAAAAGAATACAAACACGCGCCAAGACTGTGTAAACGCAATTGTTAAACCTAAGGCATTGAGAAAAATATAGGCGTAAAGAAAATATTTTTGTTTAAAAAATGACTGTATTCGACTACGAAAAGGTTTGGTTACTTGATCTTTTTCTCGGTCGTAAAACTGATTAATAATACCACCAGCCAAAATACTTAAAATCGAACAAAGGATGATTAAGTGTGCGTGATAATCGAAGACAAATGCACGAAAACTTTCTTCTCTGTTAAATAAGAAAAACGTCGAAACATACAGCGCAAACGTCAACAAAGCCACGAAAAAAAATCGTGCACCCAAAATAAAGCCCATCAATTGATTCAATCGATAGGCAAAATTTTTATGTCGTTTTTGTATGTTTTGACTCATACTTTATTAAAATCTGTAAATCACCTCTTTCTGAAATCCAGAAAGCATTTTTTCAGCTTTTTCGTAATCTTTTGTAAATCCTAAAATGTAGCCTCCGCCGCCGCTTCCACAAAGTTTAAGGTAATAAGCATTGCTATCAATTCCTTTTTTCCAAATGTTATAGATACTTTCCGGAATCATCGGTTTGAAGTGGTCATACGCCCAAACTGATAATTTTTTCAAATTTTTGAAAAACGGATTCATGTCTTTTTTAAGGAAAGCCTCAATACAAGCGTTGTTATAACGGATAAACTCTTCTTTCATTGTTTTTCTGAAACCTTCAGTTTTCATTTTTTCAAAGAAAATCTGTATCATTGGGCCAGTTTCACCAGTTATCCCCGAGTCGATCAAAAATACAGCACCTTTACCTTCTGATGCATGATCAGGAATAGCAACTTTGTCAAGATTTTCTTTGTTTTCGATAAGGATCGGAAGATTCATGTAACAAATCAAAGGATCCATCCCAGAACTTTTACCATGGAAATAGCTTTCCATTTCACCAAAAATGGCTTTTAGTTTTTTAAGATTATCTTTAGAAATTGTATCTGGACTAAGTTTTTCTGATGAATATTTTTCAAAAATTGCAGCAACCAAAGCACCAGAACTTCCAACGCCGTAACCTTGCGGAATGTTAGAATCGAAGAATAATCCTTCTTCAATATCTTTTTTGAAAGCGTCAATGTTTAACTTAAAATTACCTGGTAAGTTAAGTGTTGCCAGAAAGTCGGCATACTTTTGTAAGTGCTGATTCGATTTTTTTTCGAACTCCGAAGCCAATTCCGAGAACTTCAAAGTTCCTTTATAAAAGCTGTACGGAACGACAAGCCCTTGCGAGTTTTCAATCATTCCATATTCTCCGAAAAGAATAATTTTAGCATAAAATAAAGGGTTGGTCATTGTTTATTTTTTTGTGTTTTGTAATGCAAATTTACAAAATATTTTCTATTGCGTTATCTGCAAATTAAATGCCGAAATTTTAAATATTATTAATATTATAAATTAGCTTTATTATTGTTAGCATTTACTTTTAAAAAACGAATTAAAACTAAACCAATTGCAAAGAAAACCGTCATGGACAATGCCGCATAACGCATATTGTTAAAATGCTCGATTAATGTAGCAAAAATGAAAGTTCCTAAAATAATTGCCAGTTTTTCTAAAACATCATAAAAACTGAAATAGGTTGTATTTTCCATACCGTCTTGCGGTAACAATTTAGAATATGTTGATCTCGACATTGCTTGTAGTCCGCCCATAACTAGACCAACAATTGCAGCAACACCATAGAATTGATATTCTACATTTGGATTTTCTTTATTAAGATAATAGGCTGAAAGACAAGCTACAATCCACAAAACAATACAAATCGAAATTACATTCTTGTTACCTATTTTTCTTGATAAACGTGAGAATGCAATCGCACCGATAATCGCTTCAATCTGAATAACCAAAAGCGTTAAAATCAATTTGTCTTGAGCTAAATTAATTTCTGATTTACCAAACAAAGTTGCCATCAAGAAAATAGTCTGCATACCAACACTGAAGAAAAAGAAACTCGACAAGAAATACTTTAAATTAGAATCTCTAAATAAATGATTACCAACCTTAAACAACTCTCTAAAGCTTTCTTTAACAATATCGATATAGAAGGTTATATTCTTTTTTAAAACAAAGAAAAAACCGCCATTATTTTTATGACTTTTGAAAAGATTTTTATGATTTAATAATACCAAATCTTTTGGAAGTTGGTCTTTAACATTCCCAAACTGAGGCAAATGTTTAAAAGTATATTGTGAAAAACCAAACCACCAAGCTCCTGTTAATAAGAAACTTATACGTGTATAAAGCTTAGCTTGTTCGGCATCTTTCGCTAAAACTTGGATTAAAACTAAACAAATAATAACCAAGATTACAGACCCGATGTATCCGTAAACATAACCTTTTGCGGACAAAGCATCTTGTTTATCTGGCGTTGCGATATCTGGTAAAAACGAATTATAAAACACCAAACTTCCCCAGAACCCAACACTGGCTGTAACACTAAATAAAAGTCCAAGCCAAACGGTATTCATCCCTGTAAACATCGCTAATCCCATACAAGAAGTGGCACCTAGATAACAGAAAAATTGCAAGAATGATTTCTTGTTACCGATCGTATCTGCCAACGATGACAAAATCGGAGAAAGAAGAACAACAATTACAAAAGACAAGGTTAAAGAATAACCATAAACTGCGTCTGGCTGATAATCTCTCCCGAAAATATTGATCATGTGTCTAACGGGCACTTGGATTGTTTTTCCAGTCTCTTCGACATACTCACTTCTTTCGCTAGCGGTTGTTAAAATCGAATAATAAATAGGAAAAATCGTGGATGTAATTACTAAAGAATATACAGAATTGGCCCAGTCGTATAACGCCCAAGCCTTCATGATTTTTGGATTATTTTTGATACTCACGTTTTAAGATTTCAAATATTTGAACAAATATAAAATTAATGTTGAGAAATAAAACTTCTACGCGAATTAATTTTCTGTCATCTCTGGCGCAAGTGTCGGGTCTTTGCCTTCTTTTTTCTGTTTTTCATAATCTTTAAAAAGGAACATCGCCTTCTTCTGCATCAACAAAATCGCAATAATATTAAGCCAAGCCATTAACCCAACACCGATATCACCAAGCATCCATGCACTTTCTGCCGTTTTGATGGTACCATAAAAAGCCGAAAACATAATCACAATTTGGAAGATTCTGATGTAGATTTTTTTGTTAGAATGTTTTTGAAGATAGCTAATATTGGTTTCTGCAATATAGTAATACGCCATTATAGTCGTGAATGCAAAGAAGAACAACGAAATAGCTACAAAGGCTTTCCCGATTGACGGAAAATGTTGCGCTACTGCAAACTGTGTAAAGTCCGCACCCATTTTGACATTCGGGATATTTTCAACAACAAAACCGCCAGCAGGATTTTCGACGTTATACATCCCAGTAAACAAAATCATCAGGGCAGTTGCCGTACATACAAAAATTGTATCAACATAAACCGAAAAACCTTGTACTAAACCTTGCTTCATCGGGTGCGATACTTCGGCTGCCGCGGCGGCATGTGGCGCAGTCCCCTGTCCTGCTTCGTTACTGTAGATTCCACGTTTTACACCCCAAGCAATTGCCATCCCGATAATACCTCCAAAGGCTGAATCTATACCCAAAGCGGATTCAAAAATTAATTTAAAAACAGCTGGGACTTGTTGAAAATTAAGACCAATAATCACCAAAGACATAAGAATATAACCTCCTGCCATAAAAGGAACAACAAATTCTGCAACCGTGCTAATTCGTTTAACACCACCTATTATAATAATACCTAAAATAATTGCAACAGCAATACCAGTTATATACATCGGGATATCAAAGGCATTTTTGACTGCAACAGCAATACTATTACTTTGTACACCAGGCAAAAACAAACCACAACTAAAAACCGTTACCACCGCAAAGGCAATAGCATACCATTTTAGTTTTAGACCTTTTTCGATGTAGAAAGATGGACCACCACGATATTGTCCATCTTTAACAACTTTATAGTATTGTCCAAGTGAGGCTTCAACAATCGCAGACGCACTTCCAAGAAACGCAATAACCCACATCCAAAATACTGCGCCAGGTCCGCCCATGCCGATTGCTGTTGCCACGCCCGCAATATTCCCTGTGCCTACACGTCCAGAAATAGCTAACGCAAACGCCTGAAACGACGAAATTCCTTTTTCAGAAGCATTGCCTTTAAATAATAATTTCCACATTTCGCGGATATAACGAATCTGTGGAAAACGCATTCGTATCGAAAAAAAGATGCCTGAAAACAAACATAAAAATATTAAAGTGTTACTCCATACAATTCCATTGATGACTTTTAAGAATTCGTCCATAGCTTTTATTAGATAGTTGAAGCTTCTAAGATAGGTTTTTTATGATAAAGGTTGGAGAATTGACTTTCTTTATACCCGTTGTGCATTTTAAATGATACTTACTTTTAAGTTGTTAATGTTTATGTTGAATTATTCTTTGTTCATAAACTGTACAACTGTTAATGCTGTTATTTTGGCCAAAAGTCTGGTTTTAAATCCTTGAAAAGTTTTAGCATAATTACGTCTAATCATAAATTGGTCGCATTGTTGAGAGAAGAGTGTCTCAATCCTTTTTCTTTGCTTTTTAAATAAATAAAATTGGTGTTTATAGTCTTTTTGATTCACTCTTTTTGGTGTTTCCAACTCTATATTTGCATAGTTGAATAAGTCAATTTGAATTTCGGAAGATAAATAGCCTTTATCACCCAGTAATGTGCAATTGGATAATTGTTCTTTAATGTCTTTTAAATAGTGAATATCATGAACGTATGCAGGGCTAATGTCTATACTTTGAAAAACACCACTAATAGAACAAACTGCATGAAGCTTATAGCCATAAAATGACATTTGCTGAGAAGCACAAAATCCTCTATTTGGATAGCAATATTCCATCTCTTTACATATTTTTGAGGTGTTGCTTCTGGAAAGTTTACAAACTTCTAAAGGCATACTGTCGATGATAAAGTAATTTTCAAACTCATTAAAATATTGAACTAACTTCAAACGAATTTCATTTATACTATCAGAAAGTCTTCTTTTGCGACGATTATAAACACTTCGTTCTATTTTATTTTTAATTACTTGAGGAATATGACGAAATAGATGATTTTCACTATCAATACCCATATATTCTGTCGTTAATGCGAGACTTATTAATTCTAAATCACTCAGTTTAGGAATTCTTCTTTGGTAAGATGGAAGAGTTTCATTTGATAATTTTTTCAAAACTTCCAAACTTCTTTCGTAATTTGCAAGTAAGTTGTTCATTGTAAATGTTTTGTAGGTAATTCAATTTACTGATTTTCAATGAAATGAACAAATTTTTACTTTTTAATTCATAATGCACAACGGGTTAAGTATCATTTAAAATGCACAACGGGTTAATATTTATGTTTATCAAGCGCAAGCTCAGTTAACGTTTTTCCCACAAAGAAAATCAGGAGAAATAGGATCTCAATTTGACATCAATTATCAGTTTAAAAAAGGAACTGCTCTTGGTGGAAAATATGGAACGGACATTGCGGTTAACTTTGCAAACTGGTACGGTTTTAAAAGAAAATACCGTGTTTATGAAGATTTTAACACTGTTGAAACCAAAACCTTAGATCTTGGCGAAGGTTATTATTCGGACTTCAATGTCGATATTAGAAAAAAACTATCGCATAGCTGGAATACAGCTTTAATCTATATTTATCAAGATTATAATACAGATAAAATCCAAGAGACAGAAGGTCATGTGTATGCTACGACAGCTGTTTGGGATAACTTATTCAAAATTAATTAAAGTCTTTAAAGCTAGAAGTTCAGCATCAGTGGGCTAGCTCGTCTTTCAAAAACTGGGCAGCAGCGCTATCTGAGTTTAATTTTAAAAAGAATTGGTCTATATTTGTAAGTGATATGTATAATTGCGGTAATGATTACAAGGAAAAGCAGATGCATTATAATACTTTTGGAGCAGTCTTTAGAAAGAACTCAACCCGAGGTCAGGCTTCTTATGGACGTCAAAGAGGAGGATTAATATGTGAGGGAGGCGTTTGTCGTATGGTTCCGAAAAATACCGGCTTTTCGCTACATATCAATACAAAGTTTTAGATCAATTTCGAAAATTTAATAATTAGCTAAAAATGAATTTAAAGAGAGTTTTATTATTCTTTTCCTTTATTTTTTCGGTTTTAGTCTTAGCTCAAGTTCAGAATCCTGTAAAGTTTCAATTTGATGTTAAAGACTTAGGAAAAGGGGAGTATGAGGCAGTATTAACTGCCAAAATGGAGGACAAATGGCATATTTATTCGCAGGATTTGCCACCTGATTCAGGATTTCCAACGGAGTTTAAACTATCTTCAAAAGAAGGTATTACAACAATGGGCAAAGTCCTAGAAATAGGAAAAAAACATGATGAATATTCCGAAGCTTTCGGCGCTCAGATTGTGTATTATGCGAATGAAGTTTTATTTAAACAAAAATTCAAAGCAAAAAATCCTGATAAAGATTTTAAAGTTGCGGCAGAAATAACTTATCAAGTTTGTAACGATAGATTGTGTCTTGCACCAACAACTTTAGAGTTCGAAAAAGCGGTTAAAAGTATAACGGCAACGACTACAGAAGAAGTAAAACCAGAGGCTGCAAGAAAGGCGCAGATGGATACGGCTTCCGTTGCAATACCAGAAGCTAATGGCGAGATAGCTGTTGTATCACCAACAACATCAGGACACGAAAAAGAATTAAAAATCAATTCTTTAGACTTCAAAAATCCGTTGACTAATTGTGGAACTGTTCAAGAAAATACAGGTGGAGACAACAATTGGTTAATCTTAGCATTAGGCTTTTTAGGAGGGCTTATTGCACTACTAACACCATGTGTTTTCCCGATGATTCCGTTGACGGTTTCGTTTTTTACAAAAGGTAGTAAGGATAAAGCAAAAGGTAAAAGAGATGCTTTTATATATGGATTCTTTATCTTACTAATCTTCGTATTATTAAGTATTCCGTTCCATATTATTGATGGGATTTCTGGGAATATTTTTAATCAAATCTCAACAAATATTTGGCTGAATTTATTCTTCTTTGTAATCTTTATTTTCTTTGCATTCAGTTTTTTTGGATACTACGAAATCACGCTTCCTAACTGGGTTGCTAACAAATCATCAAAAGCAGAAGAAGCAGGTGGAATCATCGGTATTTTTTTCATGGCATTGACTTTAGTTATCGTATCGTTTTCCTGTACAGGTCCTATTTTGGGAAGTTTATTGGGTGGCGTGGTGACAGGTTCGTCTAATGTACCAACACTTCTAACATTTGCTTTAGCAGGTTTTGGTATCGCTTGGGCATTGGTTTTCGGATTGTTAGCATTGTTCCCACAAGCATTACAAAGTCTTCCAAAATCAGGAGGTTGGATGAACACTGTTAAAGTTGTTCTTGGTTTTATCGAAGTTGCTTTAGCATTAAAATTCCTTTCAAAAGCAGATTTAGTTTCAAAAACATTTATGCTTAAAAGAGAATTATTTATTGTACTTTGGATCATCATTACGATTGGATTAGTACTTTATTTATTCGGAAAAATCAGATTCCCGCACGATGATAAAGAACCAAAAATTTCTTTAGGAAGAAAGCTTTTAGGTGTTTTAGGTTTAGGATTTTTAGGTTATTTAATTTATGGTTTAATCCCAGCCGACAAGCCAAAACTTCAATTGTTAAGTGGAATTCTTCCTCCGATGAATGTGAGTTATTTCCATAAAGAAGAAGACGGTATTTTAGGTTTAAAATTGCATCATAATTATTTTGATGCTTTAGAAGAAGCTAAAAAACAAAACAAACCACTTCTTATCGACTTTACGGGTTATGGTTGCGAAAACTGTCGTAAAATGGAGGAATTCGTTTGGAGTCAAGATGATATCTTACCGTTGTTGCAAAATGATGTTGTGATCGCCTCTGTTTATGTTGATGACAAGGAAGAATTGCCAGAAGCTGAACAAATGAAAATTGATATGGGCGGCGGTCAAATGAAGAAAATTAAAACAATTGGTGATAAGTGGTCGATGTTCCAACAGGTGAATTTCAACAACAATTCTCAACCGCATTATGTTTTGGTGACGCCAGATCAAAAGGTAATTAATACGCCAGTTTCGGGTTATATGCAGAAAGAGGATTTCAAAAAATTCTTAGAATGTGGAATCAATTATCATAAAAAGAATTAATTCTTGATCTAAAGTTTAGGTTTAAGTGAAATCCGCGATTTAGGTCGCGGATTTTTTTATTTTTAAATTCTGAAATAACTTGAAATATGAATTTTGTATGTTATTAAAAGAAAACAAATATGTTTGCTTTTTTACTAACTGAAGTTTTTTGAGTAAGTAAACGTCTTGTTCGATCGGATTTTGTAAAAATCGTATAGAGAACTTTTTGTGTCGATTATTTCTTCAGCGCTAGATTTTTTTTAATTTCTACAATATGCTTGTCAACGATTTTCATTAAATCATTCTGCTGCTTTTTATCTTCAATCTTTTCATTGTTGGTGGCGTCATTTCCGTCGCAGTCGTTGGTTTTAAATAAAAACTGAATCGGCTTTTGGCTCTCATAGTAATAAATTCGGTTTTCCTCATAACAAGATTCGGCTGCAGATTCGTAATAGACAAAAAATAGTTTATCATTTTTAAAATAGTAACTGAATTTTTGTTGCCATTCTGTATATGGCTGCTTTTTTAAGACGTATTAAAATTAGAGTATTAACTTTAACGTCAAGAAAAAGCAATGAAAAAATCAATATTTACGGAGCCGCAGATATTTAAGGTGCT
>NZ_JBYFBZ010000019.1:0-19349 GCF_057652215.1 Soonwooa sp. T0.1_25
AACCAATTTATGCTTATTTTTGAAGAAAGGCTCAGATTATAAAATCCAAGCCCTAACTTTTTAACTTACACACTTAAAGGGATAGTATCTATTTTAATGATTCTCAACATATTTATGAAAATTATTGAGAATATTATAATATTCTTGACGTTGACTCTCAAAAGAGTTAAGTTTATCAGGTTCTATGTCTTGAGAAATCCTCGTCGTCGTGGGATCAATCGCTTCGAAGTCGACAACCACCGTTCGACCATCTTTTGTACGATAGATAATCTTTTGGCCAGGGACAATACTTTCAAAAGTGCCAGCGTAGTCAAAAGAATAACTACCATCTTTTAAGCTCATTGTATTTTTAAATTCGCCACCTTCACGGAAATCGACATACGACGCACCACATTTCCATCGGTTATCGACGACATTCCATTTTGCAATATGCGCAGATTGTGTATACAATTCCCAAACCTTGGAAGCCGGAGCCAAAATAGTGATGTCAATTTTTATCGTTTCCATATTTTTTTCTTTAAAGTTAGTAAATTTTATTGGAAAATGCAAAAATCATTTTATTCTTGAAAACCTTTACCTTGCAGAATGTTCGGATTAAACTTCTCAATTCTTGCAAATCGTGTCTTAGATTGTTTTGGAGCCGAAAAGTGGAGTAGATAACCGCTCTGGCGTCCAGGAGTTAATTTTTCAAAAGCAATTTTCAAATCAGGATTTTCGTTAAACATGAGTTTTAACTCTTCCGGAACTTCATATTCCGAAGTCGTTTTCATTGCCACTTTTTTACCTTCTTTTTCGTTGTTAATTGCTTGTTTTATGAGATCTTGATACTCGTTTTTGTGCGAAGCAATTTGGTCAAGACTTGTAATTTTCACCACATGACTAGACTGCGAGTTTTCGCCCATTTGCTCCAATAGATTTTTAGGATCTTCCAACAAAACACCTTTGAAAAAACTCAAAACACAAAAATCTTTGAAAGGTCCAAGGATAATGATATTCTTGCCATTAACTTTATAGCATGGCTGATACCATTTAAAATCCTCCTGAACATCAAATTCCAAAACCAATTCTCGCAAAGCCGAGATTTCTTGACTCCATTTAGATTTTTTATCAAGGTAAGCATCAACTTTTGGATTTCTTTCTGGCTTTGACATTTTTTAAAATTTTTGAAAGATAAATTTAGATATTTTTAGAGCATGTTTATATTTTATTGCTAAATTTTTTAAACAAGTTCTTAATTTAAAATTATCATTAAACTTCCGATACTAATGACAATCCACAAGATAATCGCAAGTAATAATGGTTTAAAACTAATAGATTTCAGAGCTTCTAGTGACAAGGTTGAACCTATTAAAAACAAGGTTAAATTTAAGCCAAGTTTCGAAATTTTAGTAATCGTCGGACTTATCGAATCAAAAATCGGAAAATAAGTGCTCAATAAAATTGCAAGAATAAAATAAGCTATAAACCACGGAATTTTAATTTTTGTACCTTTTGTTTTAAATAAAAACATGGTTAAAATCGAAACAGGAATAATCCATAGTGCTCTTGCCAGCTTAACTGTTGTCGCCGTCTTCAAGGCGTCATCACCATATTTGCTCGCCGCGCCCACCACCGAACTTGTGTCATGAATGCCGATCGCACACCACAATCCAAAATCATGTTGCGACATCATTAACCAATGTCCAACACTCGGATAGATAAACAATGCAATCGAATTAAGCGAAAAAACTATGGCTAAAGCTAGTGAAATCTGCTTGGTGTTGGCTTTAATAATCGGAGAAACTGCTGCAATGGCGCTACCACCACAAATTGCGGTTCCCGCAGAAATGAGGTAGGTGAGAGGTCGTTCTATTTTTAAAAGTTTTCCTAAAAAATATCCAAGAATAAAAATAATTGAAATACTACCAATAGTTAATAAAAATCCTGATTGACCAACTTTGAGTGCTTCATCGAGATGCAAACCAAATCCTAAACCAACAATCGAAATTTGTAAAAGCTTGTGAATATAACTAGAAACTTTGCTTTCAAAAGGATTTCCGAGAAAAATTGCCATTATTAAACCTAATAACAACGCAATTGGCGAACTTATTAATCCACTGACACTTAGCGTTGCAAGTATCACGAAAATGATAATTTGGTACGAAGGTTTTATTTTAAAAACTTGCATGTTCTTTTTTTTTTACAAATTTCTAAAATATGATATTACAAAACCAATTGTAAATATTTATAGTCTATAACTTTTTGTTATGTGTTTATTTGTCTATGCAAACCATCTTTCAAATGCTGAACCTTTTTCCAATCGTCAATAGATGAGATAACTGTTATGTGCTTCCATAAAATCTTTAGAAAGCGTTAAGCCAATTCCATAACCGTTTTGTCGCGTGGTGAGAAAGGGAAGAAAAATCTTCGATTCAATTTGTGGATCGATTCCTAGACCGTTGTCTTCCACAGAAAGTAAAATCCAGTCGTAGACTTCTGAAAATTGAATGTTACTATTTTTAGAATCTCGCTTTTGTAACGCCTATTGGGCGTTGGTTAGAAGATTTACTAAAACACGTTCAATCATGCTTTCATCAGCTTACATAAAATAATCTTGTGCTGACATCTGCAACTGCATCTTGCTTATTTTTTAGACGTACGAATCGAGTAGGACTGCGCCGTACTTTCTTGCATTGAAATATCCACAAATTCTTGAGAATCTTTAAAATTTGTGCTTTCAATTTATTGAAAAAACTCCCCCGATTTGTCTTTATAAAAACTCCATTCCTTATATTTTGGGACTTTCAAAATATTCTAAAAATTAGGATGGGAATAGAAAACTTTCCAATTTTCTTCTTGCTGTTTTTTATTTAAAATCAAAAGTCAGATTTCTATTTTATTTAAAAATCGATAGATTTTTGTAAAAATAAAGGTCTTTGTGTTCTTCTCTGGACTGATAATACAACTTTACTACGTTGGCTTTTAAGTCATTTTTAGAATCCATTACTAGATAAAGTGAAAAATCTTTATTTTTTATAGGACTAATGATTTTTTCGACGTCATTCATTTGAGTCGGAAACTACGTCCAGCAAGCGATTTGTAAAGCAATAGAAACGGCAATAAAGTGAGAATATCTTCTTTTCGATCGCGAAGTGGTGGCACAGTGACTTCCACGGTATTAATTCTTAAATAAATCTTCTCTAAACTTCCCTTCAGCAACCACTTTTCTTAATTCAGTGTTGGTAGCAAATAAAAATCGATCATTTGGGAAACGTTCTTTTGTTCCAATTCTCGAAAGCTTTTTAGTTTGAATTAGAGTCAACAATTTTTGTTGCAAAGGCAAGGACAAATTTTCGATTTCGTCCAAAAAAACCATTCCACCATCGGCATTTTCTATCTTTTCTGCCTTGTCAGGTATACCAATTTTAATTGTAAACTATAGTATGGTCTGCGAAAAATTTTAAGTATAATTATTAAAAAGCAACCTTTGTATTTTTACGACGATTCCGCGAAGCACTAGTTTCGGGGGCCTTTTTTAATTACAAAAAGACAGATATTTGCTTTTGCGGTAATATAGTCATATCTTCGTAAAGTTCTCACCAATAAGATATGACGAATTATAGATTTCAATATGAAGTTATCCATTGCCAAAGACTTATTGCTTCTTTGTCCTATCTTCGTGATGACGTTTTTCTACAAAGTTCTAAAGAGTTTATCGATTAAGCCCTGTCGTTAGTCGGGACAGGGGTATTTGATGACCGTTTTTAATCAACTATTCATTTCAATGTATTGTACGTATGTAGGTTTTCATAAGAATTTTGCATACCCGATTATGTTATGTATACATTGAGAATTTCAATTTAAAATTAAAAAAAAATGTTAGAACCTATCGTAGTTACAACCGGAATATATGACGCAATCAAAGATCATTTAAGAAGAAAAAGAACAACAATAGAAGAAGAAGTTTTGTTGTTAGATCAACTTAAAAATGCAAAGCAAGTTCTTAGAAGAGAGCTTCCAGAAGATATTGTAACGGTTAACAGAATCGTGAAAATTAAGGAACATAACGACAATACACAAGCAGAATATATTTTTGTACCATCAACTAAGGCTAAACCAAAGAAGAATAAATATTCAATTTTATCAGAAATGGCACTAGCAACTGTTGGTTACAAAGTGGGGGATGTTATTGAATATCCTTTCCCGACAGGTGTCAGAAAAATCGAAATTCTTAGCGTAGAAAATTTCGAAGCTTAATTTATAATTAAAAGCAAAATATAAAAATCCTAGGTCTTGACTTAGGATTTTTTGTTTTATTAAATCTTATTAAGATTCAGTTATGCTTTGATTAATTTGAGAATTTAATAATTTTATTTATTATTTATTATTAAATATTATTGTTTTTGAATTAAAATATTCTAATTCAAGAAAAATTAAGTTAATAAAAATATTGTTTTCGCATTTAATTTAAAATGTTATATTTGTAGAAAATGTATAAAAATGCAAGAGACTTTCATAGATACAGAGGAACTTTCTTTCCAAGATTTTAAGGATGATATTTTAGCAAATTACAAGCTAGCGAGAATTTCTCGTGAGATGAGTTATTTGGGTAGAAGAGAAGTGTTAACAGGAAAAGCCAAATTTGGTATTTTCGGTGATGGAAAAGAATTACCTCAATTAGCAATGGCTCATGTTTTCCGTAATGGCGATTTCCGTTCAGGATATTACAGAGATCAGACTTTTGCTTTGGCGATTAATGCGCTAACTGTAGAAAGCTTTTTTGCACAACTTTATGCAGATACCAATGTTGATCGAGAGCCAGCTTCGGGCGGTCGTCAGATGAATGGTCACTATGCAACAAGAACTATTAACGAAGACGGAAGTTGGAAAGATTTAACAAAAATTAAAAACATTTCTTCGGATATTTCGCCTACAGCAGGGCAAATGCCGAGATTGTTAGGTTTGGCTCAAGCTTCTAATTTTTATAAAGAAATAAAATTCGATGGCGCTGAAAAATTCTCAAATTCTGGGAAGGAAGTAGCTTTCGGAACCATTGGTGATGCTTCAACGGCTGAAGGTCATTTCTGGGAAACACTTAACGCTGCTTGTGCATTGCAAGTTCCGATGATTGTTTCGATTTGGGATGATGGCTACGGGATTTCTGTACCAACTAAAAACCAAAGAGCTAAAGCAAATATCACCGAAATGCTTTCTGGTTTCCAAAGACAAGAAGGCGAAAACCAAGGTTGCGAAATTATCCAAGTTAAAGCTTGGGATTATCCAGCTTTGATGGATGCTTACGCGAAAGCAGAACATTTTGCAAGACAAGAAAGTGTACCAGTTGTTGTTCACGTTATCGAAGTAACGCAGCCGCAAGGTCACTCAACTTCAGGATCGCACGAGCGTTACAAAAATGAAGAGCGTCTTGCTTTCGAAACTGAGTTTGATTGTTTAAATAAATTCCGTGAGTGGATCGAGACTTATTCTTTCCAATTCGAGGAAGGAGGCGATGTACAAATTATTGCGACTAAAGAAGAGCTTGACCAAATTGAAGCTGAGGCTAAAAAAATTGTAAAAGATGGTCAAAAGCAAGCTTGGGAAAACTATCAGAAAACAATTACAGAATTAAAAAATAAAGCATTACCTTTGGTTGAAGCGATGACTTCTCAAAATTCAGAAATTTCTGATTTTGTAAGTAAATTCAAAGCTTTGATTTCTATTGGTAAAAAAGATATTTTCCATTTAATTCGTCAAACTTTACTTGCAACAAGAGGAACAAATTCTGCTGAAAGACAAGCGCTGAAACAAGCTTACGAAAGCCTTTTCGCTGTTGAAAAAGATAATTATTCTTCCCACTTATATTCTCAAAGCGAATGGAAAGCGACTAATATTGCAGAAGTAAAACCAATTTATTCTGAATCTTCAGAAATGGTTGATGGTAGAATGGTGGTTAGAAATAACTTTGATAAAATTTTTGAAAAATATCCTCAAGCAATGATTTTTGGTGAAGATACTGGTAACATTGGTGACGTTAACCAAGGTCTAGAAGGTCTTCAAGAAAAATATGGAGCATTGAGAATTGCTGACACTGGTATTCGTGAGGCTACAATTCTAGGTCAAGGCATTGGTCTTGCAATGCGTGGTCTTCGTCCAATCGCTGAGATCCAATATTTAGATTATATTTTGTATTGTTTACAAGGTATGAGCGACGACTTGGCGACAGTACAATATCGTACAAAAGGTGGTCAAAAAGCGCCAGTTATCATCAGAACTCGTGGTCACAGATTAGAAGGTATTTGGCATTCTGGTTCGCCAATGGCAGGTATTATCAACTTGGTGAAAGGTATCAATGTTTTGGTACCAAGAGATTTGACAAAAGCTGCAGGATTCTATAATACGATGTTACAAGCGGATGAGCCAGCTCTTATTGTTGAGTGTCTTAACGGATATCGTTTGAAGGAAAAACAACCTGATAACTTAGGCGAATTCACTGTTCCAGTTGGTAAAATTGAAGTGACAAAAGAGGGTCGTGATGTGACTTTGGTAACTTATGGATCGACTTGGAGAATTGTGATGGAAGCGGCTAAAGAACTTGAAAAATTAGGCATCAACGCAGAAGTTATCGATATTCAATCTTTGATTCCGTTTGACTTGTCAAGTGAGATTGCAGAAAGTGTTAAGAAAACCAATCGTCTAGTTGTTATCGACGAAGATGTAGAAGGCGGAACTTCGGCATTTATTCTTCAACAAATTATTGAAAAACAAAATGCATTTAGATATTTAGATTCTGCACCAATCTGTATTTCGGCGGAGGATCATCGTCCAGCCTATGCGACGGATGGAGATTATTTCTCTAAGCCATCTGCGGATGATATGGTAGAAAAAATCTACGCAATGTTCCATGAAGTTAATCCTGCAAAATATCCAGCGATTTACTAATATTTGGAATTAAAAAATATATTGAAAGACCTAAGCGATTAGGTCTTTTTTATTTAAATTTAAACAAAAAACAAGTGGACGAGCTCTTTAAAAATCAAGTTTACGAAATCACAAGACTTATTCCGAAAGGTCGTGTGACAACTTATGGTTCGATTACAAAAGCGGTTGGTTATCCCAATCATTCGCGTCATGTTGGTCGTGCAATGGGAGGTTGTCCAGCGGATGTTCCTGCGCATCGTGTCGTAGGAAGTTGTGGTATTTTGTCTGTTCCAGAATTTAAAATCAAACTTGAAAAAGAAGGTTTAGAATTTAATAATCAAAGGATCAAAGATTTTAAAAACCTATTTTGGGATGCGTTGGTTGAATTATAATATTTTCCTTTTTTAAATTTTTTTCAAAATTAAATACTAACATAGAGATGAAATTATTATTAAATGCAATTCTATTGACAGGCATTATGTCTTGCAATGGAAAAGCAGAAAAAACAAAAGAAGAGCCTAAAGCAGAAGTTGCAACTCAAAAAAAAAGTGGTGACTTACAAAGGTTTTGATGTTTCTAATATCAATTTTGATGGAATGTTAAAACAGTTTTTTGATTCATCAGGTTTAAGTCTTTATTAGGATCAAAACTAAACGACAAATCTCAATATGGATTATGAAGAATTTGTTGTTCCATATACTCGAGAAGTAGCTTATTTTGGTGATGATTTAAATAAGAAGTTTAAAGAATTTTCGATATTCTATCCGAAAAAAGATCAGAAAATATTTTGTTCCGAATTGTCAATTACTGACCAGGAAACTTTAAAATCTGTCATTAAAAAGTTTTAAGAACAATATGGGAAACCCGTTTTTTCAAAGCAAGAATCTAGTAAAACGGGAACCATTTTCTTAGACGAAAACGGAGAAGCGAAGAAAGATGCTTTTCAAAATCTTTATCAATGGAATGATGCAAAATCACATGCAGTATATTTTTTAATCCATTCAAAGGACGGTCTTAACATTATTGCGCTGGACAAGAATTCTCCAATGTTTAAACAATGAATTGACTTACGAAGTCTTGATATGTTTTTTTATATTAAATAAAATAATTTACGAGTATAATTAAAAGCAAAAAACCGCTACAAGATTTTGTAACGGTTTATATTTTAAAATTCAAATAAAATTATTCTCCTTTTATTTTTTCTTTAATTTTTGTTTCCAGCTCTTCTGCTAATTCAGGATTGTCTTTGATGACATCTTTAACAGCATCACGACCTTGACCAAGTTTTGTACCTTCGTAACTGAACCAAGATCCACTTTTTTGGATAACACCAAGCTCAACACCTTGATCTAAAATTTCGCCAACTTTAGAAACCCCTTCGCCGTACATGATGTCAAATTCTGCCATTTTGAAAGGTGGTGCCACTTTGTTTTTAACAATTTTCACTTTAACACGGCTACCAACAGCTTCGTCACCATTTTTGATTGGCGCACTCGCTTTTCTGATGTCAACTCTTACAGAAGCATAGAATTTAAGAGCATTACCACCAGTTGTTGTTTCTGGGTTTCCAAACATAACGCCGATTTTTTCTCTCAACTGGTTGATGAAAATTACAGTACATTTAGTTTTATTAATAGTTGCTGTTAACTTTCTCAATGCTTGAGACATCAATCTAGCATGCAATCCCATTTTAGAATCACCCATTTCGCCCTCGATTTCGGCTTTTGGTGTTAAGGCAGCAACCGAGTCGATAACCACAATGTCAATAGCGCCCGAACGGATTAGGTTATCAGCAATTTCTAAAGCTTGTTCTCCATTATCCGGCTGAGAAATAATTAAATTGTCAAGGTCAATACCTAGTTTGCCAGCATAAGTTCTGTCAAAAGCATGTTCTGCATCAATAAATGCAGCAATACCGCCTTGTTTTTGAGCTTCAGCAATGGCATGAAGTGTCAAGGTTGTTTTACCTGAAGATTCTGGTCCGTAGATTTCAATAATTCTACCACGAGGATAACCACCAACACCCAAAGCAAGGTCAAGACCTAAAGATCCTGACGGGATAACTTCAATTGTGTGGTCAACAGAATCCTCTCCAAGAGTCATTACAGTACCTTTTCCGTAAGTTTTATCTAGTTTGTCAAGCACTAATTGGAGTGCTTTCTTCTTATCGTCAATATTGCTCATCGTTAATTTTAATAATTTCAAAATTACGGAAAATCTTTAGTATTTGAATCTATAATTTGATACAAATTGTATCAAAAATAAAATACTTTAAAAATACCTAGAATTAGGTATGTTTTTTATTAAAGATGATAATATATTTGAATAATAAAACTAGTCATTATGAAAACACCTTTATTTAATAATCTAAATTATTTCAACGTTCGTATTTAGCAGATTAACATGCCACGTACTTTTAGTCAAATATTTTAAATAAAATTAATAAAAAATATCAAGATTATTTTTAAAAAAAAATTGTAAAATTAGAACAGATAATAAAGTTTTATTTCAAATACAAAAGTTTACTAAATTAATCATCACTAATATTTTAAATAGTTTACAATGAAGACTAAATTAATTTTTATTGGGCTTTTAGCCACAAATCTTTTACCAGCGCAAAATCTAAGAAGTAGCGCTGAGAAGATGAACACAATAAAGACAAATGTAATGGCATATGCGTTTCGTAATATTAATGTTTCATATGAAAGATCATTTTCTAAAACCATTGCTTTGAATATTGGTTTTGCGACGATGCCAACTGGTGGTGTTCCGTTTATGGATACCTTCATAAAAGGGGATGATCGTAAAGAAATTGGCGATGTAAAATTAGGTACAACTGCTATTACAATAGAACCTCGTTTTTATTTTGGAGAGAAGTATAATAGCGGGTTTTATCTTGCTCCATATTATCGTTATACCAATATTAAGGTTGACGAATTACGATATAACTATGTAATATATGATGAAGCAACCCAAACCGAGATGGATAACCCTATAGATTTAAACGGAAAATTCTCTGCAAATAGCTTTGGTTTAATGCTTGGTGTACAATGGTTGTTAGGGAGCCAAGATAATTGGGTGTTAGACTTTTGGATTGTTGGAGGACATTATGGTTCAGCTTCAGGAGATCTAGTTGGCAAAACCCAATATACCTTAACGCCTGACCAACAAAAAGAATTGCAAGATGAACTTAATGATCTACAAATCCCGCTTGTAAAGCACAAAACAGAAATTAATGCCAACGGCGGAACCGTTAAGTTGGATGGGCCTTGGGCTGGTTTACGATCAGGGCTTTCTTTCGGTTATCGTTTTTAAATCATAATACCTTTATAGGTTAGTTTTTCATAGTTTTTTTACTGGAATGTTTCAGTATTTTTTATTCTTTCATGAACTCCTTTGGCTAAGTCGAAGGACTTTTATATTTAAATTAAATTTTTTTTAATAATGGTCGAACAATTAGTGTTAGAGCAATTATTTAAAATTTAAAACAAAAAAACTCTCCAAAGTAGGAGAGTTTCTATTTTTAATATTAGTTATTGACTTACAAAGAAGCTGAATGAACTAATAAATCTGTTAACTTGTTAGAGTAACCCATTTCGTTATCATACCAAGACACTAACTTAACAAAGTTAGGCGATAGCATAATACCAGCATCTTTATCAAAGATTGAAGTTCTCTTATCTCCAACGAAATCTTGAGAAACTACTAGATCTTCAGTGTAACCAAGAATACCTTTTAGTTCACCTTCAGAAGCAGCTTTGATAGCAGCAGAAATCTCATCATAAGAAGTTGCTTTTTCTAATCTTACTGTTAAATCTACTACAGAAACGTCAGCCGTTGGTACACGGAAAGACATACCAGTCAATTTACCATTAAGAGAAGGAATAACTTTTCCTACAGCTTTTGCAGCACCAGTAGAAGAAGGGATAATGTTGTTAAGAGCAGATCTACCACCTCTCCAGTCTTTAGCTGATGGACCATCAACTGTTTTTTGAGTTGCAGTTGTAGCGTGTACAGTTGTCATAAGACCTTCAACGATTCCGAAGTTATCGTGGATTACTTTTGCTAATGGCGCAAGACAGTTAGTTGTACAAGAAGCGTTAGAGAAGATTTTGATATCGTCAGTAAGCTCTTTGTGGTTAACACCCATTACAAACATTGGCGTATCATCTTTAGAAGGCGCAGAAAGAACAACTTTCTTAGCACCAGCGTTGATGTGCGCGTTAGCTGTATCAGCAGATAAGAATAGACCTGTAGATTCTACAATGTACTCAGCGCCAATTTCGTTCCATTTTAGATTGTTAGGATCTCTTTCAGCAGTAATACGGATAGTTTTACCGTTTACAACAAGGTTGTTACCTTGTACAGATACTTCACCGTTGAAAGCACCGTGAACTGAATCGTACTTTAGCATGTAAGCCATGTATTCTGCATCGATAAGGTCGTTAATACCTACTACTTCGATGTTGCTTCTTTCAGCCATTGCTCTGAAAACTAAACGTCCGATTCTACCGAATCCGTTAATTCCTACTTTAATTGTTGACATATTTTACTTTTTAAATTTGATAATATATTGTTTCTAAAATTACAAAATTTTTAATGAACTACATTGCTAATATCTCAGAAATCTTTAGCAAGTCTTTGTCTATTTCGTTATGCTTTTTAATCGCTTCTTCAATAGGCGTGTATATCAATCGATTAGACTTAACCCCAACCATCACTTTGCTTTTACCTTCTACAAGTCCCATTACGGCACCATAACCCATTTTACTAGCCAATACACGATCTGCACAACTTGGAGAACCACCGCGTTGGATGTGTCCCAAAACTGCTACACGAATATCAAAATTCGGGAATTCATCTTTAGTCGCTTTTGCTAAATCATAAATGTTACCAAGTTTTTCGCCTTCTGCAACAACAACAATACTAGAAGATTTTCCAACTTTTTCAGCTTTTCTAAATGTGCCGAAAAGTTCTTCCATACTATCTTTTTGTTCAGGGATCAAAATATCTAGTGCACCAGTTGCAATACCACTATTAAGAGCAATAAAACCAGCATCACGTCCCATAACTTCTACAAAAAACACTCTGTTATGAGAAGTTGCCGTATCTCTAATTTTGTCAATAGCTTCCATCGCAGTGTTAAGTGCTGTATCGTAACCTATAGTGTTGTCTGTACCAAAAATATCATTATCAATTGTCCCAGGAACACCAATTACTGGAAGTCCAAACTCTTCATTAAAAACTTTAGCGCCTGTAAAACTTCCGTCTCCACCGATACAAACTAAGGCATCAATATTGTGTTTTTTACAATTTTCAAAAGCTTTGGCCCGACCTTCTGCTGTTTTAAATTCTGATGAACGGGCAGACTTTAGAATAGTACCGCCTTCATTAATAATGTTTTTAACAGATCGCGGTCCCATTTTGGTAAAATCACCATGGATAAGACCG
This sequence comes from Soonwooa sp. T0.1_25, assembly GCF_057652215.1. Classification (NCBI taxonomy): domain Bacteria; kingdom Pseudomonadati; phylum Bacteroidota; class Flavobacteriia; order Flavobacteriales; family Weeksellaceae; genus Soonwooa; species Soonwooa sp. T0.1_25. The sequence continues at coordinate 12,349 of NZ_JBYFBZ010000019.1, forward strand.
TTGTAACCTTCGCGGACACCATAGCACTCAAGACCAAGGCTATTAGCAGTTCTTACAACTGCACGAATAGCAGCATTCATCCCAGGTGCATCACCTCCCGACGTTAAAACAGCGACTGTTTTTATGTTTTGATTTGACATAGTCTCAAAATTAGTACGCAAATTTAAAAAAAAATAGGTATTTCTTTGAATAATAAACAATTATTAAAATTTGATTTTAATCACGTTTAAAAATATGAAGAAATGATAATTTTTAGGTTTTCAAATTTTTTCTATGTGCCTAATCTTTATTATATTTACAAGCATTAATTTTAACAATTATTTAAATATAAAAATAAATGAAAGTAACTGTTGTTGGCGCAGGTGCCGTAGGTGCAAGTTGTGCAGAGTACATCGCGATGAAAAACTTCGCATCAGAAGTAGTATTAGTTGACATTAAAGAAGGTTTTGCGGAAGGTAAAGCTATGGACTTAATGCAGTGTGCATCTCTTAACGCTTTTGATACAAAAATTACTGGTACAACTGGTGATTATAGCAAAACTGCTGGGTCAAAAGTAGCGGTTATCACATCTGGTATCCCAAGAAAACCAGGGATGACAAGAGAAGAACTTATCGGTATCAATGCTGGTATTGTTAAAGAAGTTACGGCTAACTTGGTAAAACATTCTCCTGACGTTATTATTATTGTGGTGTCTAACCCAATGGATACAATGGCTTATTTAGTACACAAAACTTCTGGTCTTCCTAAAGAAAGAATCATCGGTATGGGAGGTGCATTAGATTCTGCACGTTTCAAATACAGATTAGCAGAGGCTTTAGAATGTCCAATTTCTGATGTTGACGGTATGGTTATCGCAGCACACTCAGATACAGGGATGCTTCCATTAGTTAGCAAAGCAACAAGAAATGGTGTGCCAGTAACTGAATTCCTTAACGATGAGCAAGTTGCTTACGTTACTGAAGAAACTAAAGTTGGTGGTGCGACATTAACTAAATTGTTAGGAACTTCTGCTTGGTATGCGCCAGGTGCGGCTGTATCTGTATTGGTACAATCTATCCTTTGCGACCAAAAGAAAATGATTCCTTGTTCATTAATGTTAGATGGTGAGTACGGACAGTCAGACATTTGTCTTGGTGTTCCTGCGATTATCGGTGCTAACGGTGTTGAAAAAATCGTTGACATTACATTAACAGATGCTGAAAAAGCAAAATTTGCTGAAGCTGCACAAGCTGTAAGAGAAGTTAATGGTGATTTGAAGTTCTAAGAATTTCTATCTTCAAAATATTAAGGCGTATCATTATGATACGTCTTTTTTTTGTTTAAAACTAAATTTATTGAATTGATTTTCAGTATTAAACTAAATATTTAGTGATGTTTTTTGATTCTTATGTAACAAGTTGCTGGTTCTGGTTGTCTTATTGAAAAACAAAATATGAAGCTAATTATTACCAGTGCTGTTTTACTTTGTTCCAACTTTTTCATAGCTCAAGTAAAGCAAGATACCATTAAATCAGAAAACATAGAAGCTGTAACAATTGTTGCGAAAAAACCAACGGTTGAGACCAAGGTTGATAGAACGGTTTTCAATGTGGCGGACAGTTCTATTCTTGCTGGTAATACGACTTGGGATGTCCTTCGCATGACGCCTTTGGTGAGCATCGATAACAATGATGTTGTAAAATCTGAAGGCGAAAACGTAACAGTCTATATCAACGATAGAAAATCTGTTTTTACAGGAAAAGAACTTAAAGAATATCTTAAATCACTTCCTGCAGATAATTTGATGAAAATCGAAGTGATTACCAATCCATCTTCAAGATACGAAACCACAGGGCAAGTTATTAATATCGTTCTTAAAAAGCGTGAAGACGAAGGTGTCAAAGGAAGTGTAGCTTTTACTAATACCCAAAATACTAAGAATAGTCAATATTCTAATCTTAATCTTAATTATCACAAAAAGAATTTTACGCAAACTATAACAGGTAGTTATAATGATAATACTAATGTTTCATCATTAAAAACTGAAAACAATCTTTTCCAAGATAACGAACAAAGATTAATCGATATGCAATCTGTCTATCACGGAAAAATGCCGTCGGTATCTTCGACATCGGAATTAGAATTAAACGATAAAAATAACATTGGTGTTATTTTCGAGTATTTTCAAAATAAAAGTGATTCCGAAAATAATAGTGTCGGAAGTGTTTTCAAAAACGGAAATCCTTTTAACACGTATTCAATAAATCAAAATGAAGCCTCGAAATATTTGGTGTTAAATTCCAATCTTTTTTATAAATATTATGATAAAGAAAAAAACAGGATTTTTGATGTTAATGTAGGTTTTAATTACAACGGTGATCGTGGCGATAGACATTATTTGCGTAATCAATCTGATCTTGCGACACCAGAATATACGCGCGTTTTCGAAGATACACAGATGCGAAATTATTATGTAAAATTAGATTACACGCAGAATTTAGGATCAACAAATAACACTTTAGAAACTGGTGTTAAGTTCGATTTTAATAACAATTATATGCCGATAGACTATTTCGGTTATTCGTCGGATATTTTGCGTAACAGATTTAGTTACAAAGATAATCTCAATGCGATCTATGCCAATTATAGTACAAAATTCTTTGAGAAATTGGATGTGCGTTTTGGACTTCGCTACGAATATATGATCTATAAATTACATCAAGAAAATGACAATATCAAAAGAGATGAATCTTACGGAAAACTCATGCCAAATGCGTTGATAAAATATACGGTAAGTCCTAACTTTAATGTGTCAACATCGTATAATTACAGCATTTGGAGACCTTGGTATTCGGAGTTTAATCCTTTTGAATTGCCAACAAGTGATGGTAATTTCTACCGAGGAAATATGGATTTGATGCCGAATCCGAATCATCGTTTTACAATGAAATTTGGTGTTTATAAAAAGTATTTCTTATCCTTAGGTTACAGTTTTACGAATCAAGATTATTGGACAGATTATATCCCAGAAGGTAATAAGTTGGTGTCATTTCCAAATAATTTTATTGGACAGTCTGAGCGTTATTCGGTTAACTTGAATACTAACCAAACTTTCTTTAAAAATAAATTTAATGTTAATGTCACAGTTGGTATCAACTACCAAGATAACAGTGATTTCAACCATAGAAACAATCTAAATACGAAAGATTACATCACCAATTTCTCTGGTTCTGCCAACTTCACTTACACCAATTTATTTGATAAAAACATCAATATTTCTGTATGGGCAGGCGTATACAGAAACAATAACGGAAACTCGATTGGAAATACAACCAACGTATTCCATAATCTATCTGTGACCAAAATCTTTGATAAAATTGGTTTAGAAACAAGTTTAAAATTAAATAATATTTTCTTGCGACCAGTATTTGACAGGACGACTTACAGTCAAGCGGGAACATTTAGAAACATAAATACTTCCGACTGGTACGGCGCTTCGTTAACGATCACCAAACGTTTCGGAAATCAAAAAGTAAAAGAAAATACCAAAACTGATGTTGAGAAAAACCAAGGTGGCGGAAAATAATAATAGAAAACCTTTCAATGATTTTGGAAGGTTTTTTTATTTAAGATAAATTAATTTTCATGTTTTAAAAATCTAACTTAGCTTTGTATCACTTAAAAGTAAATGATATGTTAAAACGTGTAGGAATTGCTGCTGCAATTGCATTTTTAGGAATTTTTCAATCTTTCGCTCAAACAAAGTTGGAGCGTCCAAAATTGGTTGTAGGACTGGTAATTGACCAAATGCGTTGGGATTATCTTTACCGTTATCATGACAAATTTGGTGAAGATGGTTTCAAAAGAATGTTGAAACAAGGTTATTCTTTTAACAATGTTATGATTCCGTACTTGCCGACTGTTACGGCGATTGGTCATACAAGTATCTATACGGGTTCGGTGCCTTCAATTCATGGTATTGCGGGTAACGATTGGACCGATAAAGAAACTGGGAAAAGTGTGTATTGTACAACAGATGCTGCTTACAAAGGTGTTGGGACAACTTCTGACAAAATTGGTGCACATTCTCCACGAAATTTATGGAGCACGACAATCACGGATCAGTTGGGGATTGCAACTAATTTTCAATCGAAAGTTGTTGGTGTTTCATTAAAAGATAGAGCATCTATTTTGCCAGCTGGACATAATCCTACTGGTGCTTTTTGGTTTGATGAGACGACTGGTAATTTTATCACAAGTACTTATTACATGCAAGATTTGCCAAGTTGGGTGAAGGATTTTAATTCTAAAAATTATGCATCCGAATTGGTTTCTAAAGGTTGGAATACTTTACTGCCAATTAACCAATATACCGAAAGTACCAGAGATGATGTACCTTGGGAAAGTCTCCTTGGTTCCGCAACCAAACCAGTTTTTCCGTACAATAATTTAGCGACAGACTACGAAAAAAAGAAAGGCGTTTTAAGAATGACACCTTTCGGAAATACTTATACATTAAAATTTGCAGAAGCAACTGTTGATGGTTATCAATTGGGTGCGGACGATATCACCGATTTTTTAGCTATTAATATCGCATCTACAGATTATGTTGGACATGCTTTTGGACCAAATTCTATCGAGATTGAAGATACTTATTTAAGATTGGATAAGGATTTGGGAAACTTTTTCAAAATGTTGGACAAAAAAGTAGGGAAGGATAACTTTTTAGTATTCTTGTCTGCGGATCATGGTGGGGCGCATTCTGTTGGTTTTCTTGAAGAAAAAAAAATGCCGACTGGCTTCTTTGGAGAAGGTTTAGAAAAATCTTTAAATGCAGATTTGGAAAAGAAATTTGGTGTTGCTAATTTAGTTTTGGCTGTAGATAATTACCAAGTTTATACGAATGATAAAATGATTTCTGAAAAAAATCTAGATTCTGAAGACATCAAAAAATACATTATTTCAAGTTTAAAAAAATTACCTGAAATTTTATATGCGGTTGACATGACAGAGATAGGAGAGTCGCCAATCCCAGAACCAATCAAGACGAGAACTATTAATGGTTATAACTGGAAGCGAAGTGGCGATATCCAAATGGTGACCAAAGATGGTTATTTGGCTTATTATGCAAAAAAAGGAACAACACACTCGGTTTGGAATTCTTACGATGCGCATATTCCGTTAATGTTTATGGGTTGGAAAGTTAAAAACGGCGAAAGCAACCGTCCTTATTATATGACAGATATTGCGCCGACTTTGGCTCAGATTTTAAAAATTGAAAACCCTAGCGGCAACATTGGACAACCAATTGTTGAAGTTTTAGGAAAATAGTTTTAAAAATTTTATGTTTGGTACAATATTTTCTAATAAGTTGCAGTTAAATAACAATTAAACTTTAAAAAAAAATATCAAATTTTAAACCTATGAAAAAGATTTTATTCGCAGCATCAGCTGTATTATTAACTGTAGTTGTGTCATGTAAAAAAGAAAACAGCACTGTAGTAACAACAGATGGTGGTACAGATACAGTAGCAGTTGTACATACTGAAGAAACGACTGTACTTAGCGAAACTGAGGCTAAAGCTAAAGTTGATAAAGCGCAGGCTGATCTAGATGCGGCTATCAAAAAAGGTGATAAAGCAGCAGAAGAAACTGCTAGAAAAGCTTTAGCAGATGCTAACTCAGCTTGGGATAAAACAAAAGCAGCGGTTAACTCTGCAGCGCAAGATGTTAAAGATGGTGTAAACAACGCTGTTGACAAAACTAACGAAGCTGCAAAAGATGCGAAAGCTGATCTTAAAACAGCAGCTCAAGATGTTAAAGCTGATGTTAACAAAGCGGCACAAGACACTAAAGATGCTACTAAAAAAGCAGCTGGTGATGTCAAAGATGCTTATAACAAAACTTTAGAAAGCGCAAAAGCTAAATAATATTTTTAGTTTTTAAATAAATGAAACCGAAGATTGTTCTTCGGTTTTTTTTGTGTAATATATTCAATTTAAAATATTATTTAACTAAAAGATCTTTTGTGAAAGATACACCGTCTTTAGTGATGTTTACAAGATATTTACCAGCATTTAGGTTAATAGGAACATTGATGTTTTTAGAGTTAGATTTTACTTCACCAAGATTCTTAACTTCTCGTCCTGTCATATCGTAGATTTTTACAGAATATTTACCGTCATCAGCAAGTTTGATATTGAAATCTGATTTTGCTGGGTTTGGATAAATTGTTGTGCTTTCTCCCATTTTAGAAATATTATTAACATCAAGAGTTTTGGTAAGTTTTGCAGCATTAACAATAGTACCATCATTTGAATCAATTAAAAGAACAACAGCATGGATGTTGTCTGCAACATAGCTTGCTGGAATTGTATAGTTGAATGAGTAGCTGGTAGTAGAACAACAGTAACTCAGCAGGGACTGACCCGTCTTGCCCCTGATATCCACTTAGAAGAGCTCTACCAACGGGATCATAAATCATTTGTGCCGCTGGTATTGTTTCTGGTAGATTTTCGAAACCTCCCATTGCTCCATTACCAGCGCCTGTATAATAGTTTTTCTGTGCGTAACCCGCTGCTGTTCCTTTTACACCATCTTCGGTCACAACTACTGCCAACTTAAAGTTTGTATTTGGGTTATTAATAAAGAATTGGCCATTTACATTAGCTGTAAGTTGAGTCCCAGAGATTGAATAGTCTCCGCTTAGTTTAACTGGTGTTGGAATATTTTTTCTTGAAGTTACAAAACCATTAATACCACTCGGACCTGGGTCTACTCCTTTTAATTCTCTGTCAACATTCATACCTGGAAAACCACTAAATGCTGCACCTCCATCATAAGCACTTACAAACATAGGATCATTATTATGTACAGCAATACTAATTTGGTCATTAGGGTAATCGGTATTAACTTTATTAAGACCAACCATTCCTCTTGGACACCGGTAAGTGGACTACTTTTTTGACAGTTTGTAAATATAGTTTTTTCGTTTGAAATTTGCATCCGCCAACTGAAACGGA
>NZ_JBYFBZ010000020.1:0-16332 GCF_057652215.1 Soonwooa sp. T0.1_25
ATTTTATTAAAATCACTCAAAAAAAATAATACTTTTACAAAAACAAAAGTTGCACTAGCAATTTGAGACCACCATTTAGCTCGGTAAGCCAAAAGAAATCGAGATAAGTTTTCAAGAAAAATTTTCGAAATTTTCATGGTTTGTTTATCTGAAAAGTGAATCTGCTTCTCTCCTATTTTCCTGAAAATTACAAATCAAAATTTTGAATTTAATCATAATTCAAAATTAGGATTACTCATATAATTCTCAAATTTCAACTCGTAAAATATTGAAAACAAAAAGGTTATAGATATCAAAAACGGAAAACCCAGAAAACGTAGGCTTGGCTCTGAACAGAATTTTCAAGAAAAAATACAGATTACAGGCGAGATTTACTCCTTTGCGCATAATTAAAACCAAAAAAAGAACAGATTTAAGGCAAACAAACTTAAAATAGAAAATTCTACAGCATTCTTCATAAACTCTAAAAAAAAGAAAAAACCAGATTTAGAATCAAACCAGTGATCAAAAAGCGAGAGTTTTTCTTACATTAATAAAAAGAAGCAAGTTATTTTAAAGCTAAAATATAGATGGATCGAAAGTCGCTGACATTCCCATTCTCAACTGCCCGGCGTATAACAAGCAGTTTGGCGCAATGCGGGGGAAGTTATCAGTTGAAAATCTTTAAACATTTATTCGCCATCGCTTTTTTATTTCACTTTTTTTCTTAATTTAGTTGCATAAAAAAGCAATGGCTTTTTGTTGTGATAATAGAAAAAGTTTAACCATTAATCCCGCACTGCGGCCAAGCTGCTAGGCGTTAGCTGAAACCATTAGAAAACACAACGATATTAAATGAGCAACATATTTGATTTTATGAAGTCATTAAATGATTTGTCAGAAAAAACAAAGTCATTAAATATTTTAAGGTCACCTTTACATAATCAAATGATAGAAATGGCTAAATTTTCTAACATAAATTTACAACCTAATTCTTTAGCTGCATTAATGTCAATTTCAAAAATAATTAGTGATAGTAGTTTTCAAAATAGTTTGATTAATGCCAACCAAATTAATAATAGTTTAAATTTTGGGATTATGCCTATGGCAAAGTTAATCCAAAATAGTAGAATCCAAAAAATTGGGCAAACTATTGCAATACCAAATTCCACTTTAAGTGCATTCTCACAATTAGCAGCTCAACAAGAAAAAATAAATGAAAGTTTATTTGCTTCATTATCTTCTATAAACTCAATTTCTTTAGCTCTAAGTGAAGTAAATAAAATTAAAAATCTTAATATTGCTTTTACTAGTCTTTCAGCTGAAATTGCAAAATTAGCTTCTATTAATCAAACCTGGGATATAATTGAAGATTTTGAAGATTTAACGACAGAAGCTGTAACTCTGTCCAATCAGTTAATAGAAGAATATAATCCAACAATTACAGAAGAAAATTCAAATGAGTTTAAATTATTTTTAAATTCAGTTGAAGAATTTTACAAAAAGCATAAAGATGCTGGAATTATATTACTTTTTGTTATAGATGTGATATTAAGATTTGCTGGACTTCATCAATATTACGATTTCATCAAAGATAAACCAGAACCTGCCACAAAAATAGAATTTAAAGAAATTAAAAATTCTCAAGCAACTATTTTAAGAAATCTTGATGAAATCAAAAACCAATTAAATGAAAAAAATAAAATATCATATACCAATAAAAATTGCCAAATTAAATTAAAACCAAATTCTAGATCAAGTGTAATTAATAATTTACCAGAAAATTATGAAATAGTAGTTGTTAAAATTCAGCCTACTTGGTTTTTGATTAATTATTTTGATCCAAATGACGGATTACCACAAACTGGCTGGATAAACAAAAAAGATATTAAATAGTATGGCTTCAGCTAACATAGGTTTTGCAAAATGCGGGGTTTTGTCTAAGCTGAAAATTTCGTCAAAATAATTCGCAACTGCTTTTCATATTGTTTTTTTATTTAATTTAGACAATCTGAAAAAGCATTTGCTTCGTTTCTGAATTCTTGAACTTTTGGTTCTTCGAATTCCGCACTTCGCAAAGCCTTTTTCCGTTAGCAGAAATTTTATAAAAAATCGCATTTCAAAATGAAACTTAAAACACAATTATTCTTTTTTTTACTTTTATTTTCTAATTTTTTGTTTTCTCAACAACTTAAACTAAGAATGCTTGAACAGCTTTCAAATATTTCTATGGTATCAATTGATGAGTATATGAATAATGCACAAGGATTTAAGAAATTAAGAGAGGAGAACGATGGTCGAACAATAACATATGTAAGAAATACTGACAATGATATAAACAAGGTAATCATTGTAAAAGTTCTTTCAGCATCTAACAGAGGGCTTAATGCATTAGACGTAACAATTGGTAAAAATATTGACTTACAAAAATTTAAAAACGAGCTAATTGACAATGACTATAATTATAAAGGAATCAATAACAATATGCTGATTTACGAAAAAAACAAAACGGCATTTCTAATCAGAGAGCAAATTAATGCAATGGGAACAAATCAAATAATGTTTATTTTTGAATAAATTCTATCAATGAAAAAAATATTTTTACTTTCTATTATCTTAATTTCTCAGATTGTTCTTGCACAGAAATCAAATTATAATAAATACCAAAACAATATTTATTCATTTGAATTGCCTAAGGTTTGGACGGTTCCTATTAAAAAAGTTATAAAAGAATATACTGAAAAGGAAAAAGGAATTGCGAAAGACAATCAAATGAACTATAATTCTTTTGACTTTTTATTTTCTAATAAACATAATGATACGCTGTATTTTCCAATAATTAAAGTTACCACTCTAAGAACTGATAAAAATCTATTTTTAGAAATGAAAAAGCAATTTGGATCAGATTATATTGAAAAAGAAATCATTGTTAGTGATGAAAGCTTAACATTTGAAGGAAGACCACTTGTTGATACTAAAAATCAGAAAATATCAATTTCAATGAACTCAGAGGAAATTTTCGGTCAAACTATGATGTTTTTTTCTAATAATTCTATAGTCCAGTTTACTTATACAGATAATAAGAGTAATAAATGTATTGAATGTTTATTACTATATTATAATTCTGTTAATGAGACTTTTAAGTTTAAATAAAAACTTCTGCTAACATTGTATTGGCAAAATGCGGGATTGAAGTTTTAATTGAAAATTTAATTGTATTTCGTCGCAAAAAACTTTTTCCTTTTACTATTTTTTGTATTTTAGCAAAAGGAAAAAAGTTTTTGCTTTTTGTAGTTTAAGTTGAACATTTTCAGCGTTTTAGTCCGCACTTCGCCAATACTTTTTCCGTTAGCGGAAATTTTATAAAACAGCACTGCCTAGATTCTATAAATTTTATTTCTTTTAATTATGAAGAAACTTAATAAGAAAATAATTGAACTAATCTCTGATTATATAGAGCAATATCCTGAACAAAGATTTGGGCAAATATTATTTAATTTAGACATAAATCAATTCGTAAATTCAAAAGAATACGAACCAAAAATAAGAGATATTTATTATGATTCTAATAAGGAAATTTTAGATCGAATTGAAAAGCGTATTAATTTATTAAATAAAGAATAAAATGATAGAAGAACAAAATATTTTCTTTAGCGTAAAAAGAAATTTCAATCAAAAAATTGAAGAAATTTGGAATAATGATAAATTTAAGGAAATTGAAATTATAAAAAGGGGCTATGCTATTCAAGATGAAATTTATACAAATTCATTAATGTTTATCGGAATTAATCCTTCATATGATAATAATCCTAATCGGATTTTTTACAATTTTCATCAAAGTGAATATCAAATTCATCCATACTTTTCTAAATTTCAAAAAATATCAGAACAAGTAGACATTCCTTGGACTCATTTTGATTTACTTTTTGTTAGAGAAACCAGACAAAGTGAAATTGAAAAATTATATACTTTACCAAATGGTGTAGAATTTATATATAAACAATTGGAAATTTCAAAAACAGTAATAGAACTTGCTCGACCAAAAGTTATTATCGTTAATAATACTTTAGCAAGAAAATATTTTGGACTTGATAAAAATCTAGAAAAAAATGAAAATATTTGGATGGACTTTAATTTTGAATTTGACGATAAAATAGGCACTTATCTAATAACTGATGGAATATTAAAAAATACGCCCGTTTTCTTTACTAGCATGTTAACTGGACAAAGAGCTCTTGATAGAGGTTCATTTGAAAGATTAGTATGGCATATAAATTTCGCATTGAGTAAAAACTTCCGCTAACATAGGTTTTGCAAAATGCGGGGTTTTAGGAAAACTGAAAATTTTGTAAAAATAATCCGCAACTGCTTTTCATATTGATTTTTTCTTTAATTTTAACAATCTGAAAAAGCATTTGCTTCGTTTCTGAATTCTTGAACTTTCAGTCCTTCGAATTCCCGCACTTCGCAAAGCCTTTTTCCGTTAGCGGTAATGCGTCCAAAACCCTTTCCAATACTACAAATCAATAATATTTTAAAATAATACTTGTCTATTAAAAATAAAGTTTTACTTTTGCAGAGTGAATATTCACTAACATATATTATATGGAAACAGATTTATCTACAAGACAATTAGAAATCATTGAAGTATCAGGTAAAATTCTGATGCAGAAAGGAATTCCGGGTTTGACAACAAAAAACCTTGCCCAAGAAATGAAATTTTCTGAAAGTGCTTTGTATCGACATTTTAAGGACAAAGAAGAAATTATCATTCATTTAATTAGCTATTTATCTAAAAATGTAAATGACCGATTCAAAAGTATCATCAATTCGGATTTAAATGCAGAGGAAAAATTTAAACAACTTTTTAAAAGTCAGTTTTCTTTCTTTAAAACCAATCCGCACTTTATAGTAATTGTTTTGTCGGAAGGACTTTTGGATAATTCAGAAAAAACAAAAAACATAATTTTAAATTTAATGCAAACCAATTCTATAATCTTTAGGAAAGTAATTGAAGAAGGACAAGAATCCAAAGTATTTAATCAACATATTGATTCCGATTATTTGGTTCATTTTACAATGGGAGCATTTAGATTACAAATGCTAAAATGGAAAATGGAAAACTTTCATTTTGATATAGAAAAAAAAGGAAATGAAACAATGAATAATCTATTAACACTTATAAAAATTTAGAAAATGAAAAAGATAAAATTTGCATTTTTCGCATTTGCACTATTTGCATTCACAAATAATTCTATTGCACAAACAAACAACTCTAATAATAAAAATATGGAAAGGTATAATCAACTCGATGCTTTACACGACAGCACTAAATCATTATCTGTAAATGTTCTTTTTGAAGGAAAAGAAGGCGTTACAAGAAGCTTACAGATAAACAAAGATGGTATTTTGGCAGAACATATTACTAAAACAGATGCTATTTTAATTTGTGTAAGTGGTGAAGTGGTTTATGAAGACGAGAAAAACAATCTTAAAACACTCAAAGCTGGTGATTTTTACAAAATTGAACCACAAGTAAAACATTGGGTAAAAGGTATTGAAAATAGTCAGTTGCTTTTAATTAAATAAAAAAAATTATATGCGTAAGTTAGTGAATATTCACAAACAAATACTGGTTTTATCACTGATACTATTTAGTTTCAAAAACAGTTTAGCCCAAGAAAGTAAAACATTTTCGACGCTATATGAAGTATTGGAATTTTCTAAAACGAAAAATTACAGTTTTGATAATGCAAAGCTTCAAACACATCTAGCAGAATTAGCAAAAAAAACCGCTTTTGGCAATGCATTTAATCCAAAAGTGAATACAAGTATTCAGGTTTTAGACAATATCAATTTACCAATAAGTTATTTGCCTGCCGAAGCGTTTGGCGGAGTTTCAGGAACTTTTAAAGAAGTGCAAATTGGACAGCAATATGTTTCTACTTTCAATATTCAACCACAATTTGACATTATCAATTTATCAAATTTTGCTCAAATGAAATCGGCAAAAATTAATGAGCAATTGGTAGAAAATCAAAATAAAATCAACGAACAAAATCTATATGAAAAAATAAATGCGGTGTATTTTAATATCATCTCTTTTAATGGACAAAAGGAAGTTGTAGAAGAAAATATTTTGATTGCCGAAAATATTCTAAAAATTATTTCAGAGAAAAATAAGGAAGGAATCGCAAGAAAACAAGAAGTAAACGAAGCTGAAGTGAATTTAATTTTATTAAAAGATAAACTGGAACAATTGGAAATGAATACCAAAATTCAATACGAAATTTTGAATTTATTTTTTGAAAATAAAATTGAAAGCAATTTAAAACAAACTATATGGGATTTTAAAGACCAAACAATCCTATTTGCAAACCAAAACAATCTACAAAACCAAAATAGCGAATTACAAACGCAATTGGCACAGCAAGAATACAAATCTTTACAATATCAAAATTATCCTACTCTCTCTTTTGTTTCTTCTTTTAATTGGCAAAATTTGAGTAACGACAATTTTTTCGCAAGCAAATCCAATTGGCAAAATTTTAATTATGTGGGATTAAAACTGGGTTGGGAATTACCAACAATACAGCGTATTTCCAATATCAAAAGCAAAAAAATACAATTGGAAATATTACAAAAAACAAATGAACATATAAAGGCGGAAACAGAAAGTAAAAATGAACAATTGAATTTGGAATATCAAAAATCTTTACAACAATTCATCAATTTTCAAAAGGTATTTGATTTGAAAAAAGATACCTACGAGAAGAATTTTAACCAATTTAAGGAAGGAATTTTACCATTAGACAAACTTTTGATTTCGCAAAACGATATGATTATTAGTAAACTAAATATAGTTTCTGTATTAACCAATATTGGATTTAGCAAAAGTAAAATTGAAATTAATAATACATTTTAAGATGAAAAACATAGTTATACTATTTACATTATTCACGGTTTTTTCTTGCACTAAAAGCAAAGAAGAAAAACCCATTAGACAAGACATTAAAGAACTCGTTTTTGCTTCGGGACAATTGGAGTGGGACGATTCTTATAATCTTGCTGCCCAAACTGATGGTGTATTAAAAAGTGCAAACTTTGATGTTGGTAAAATGGTAAATAAAGGTGCTATGATTGCAGAAATTGAAAATCAAACCAATCAAATAAATACTCAAATAGCACAAGAACAATTAGTGATTTCCAACGAAAATTTGAGCTATAATTCGCCTGCATTACAACAATTACAACAAAATATAGCGTTTGCAGAAAGCAAATATGCACAAGATAAAACCCAAGAAGAACGCTACAAAAGACTCTACCAAAGCCAAAGTGTGGCGAAGGTAGAATATGAAAATATGCAGCTAAACAGCAAAAACTCTTTGTCAAACTTAAATGCACTAAAAAAACAGGCAACACAAATTTTGCAAACTGCAAAACAACATCAAATTGCTACCAAAGGTCAATTGCAAAATAATCAAGTAGTTCAAAAATACAATTCAATTACAGTTACAGAAAGTGGTACAATTATTAAAAAACATAAAACTACAGGAGACTATGTAAGGAAAGGCGAAGTAATTGCCACCATTGCCAATGCAAAAAAAGTAGAAGCTGTTCTGAATGTAGATGAAAATAGTATTGGTAAAATTAAAATTGGACAAGCGGTTTTTGTGCAATTAAATAGCAATAAGAATATAATTTATAATGGTAAAATATCAGAAATTATATCAGCATTTGATGAGAAAACACAATCCTTTATTTGCAAAGTAATTTTTGATAAAACAATTGACAATTCACTTTATGGAACTCAATTAGAAGCCAATATTTTGGTGGGCGAAAAGAAAAATGCCCTTTTAATACCAAGAAATTATGTAGGATTTGGGAACAAAGTAAACGTAAAAGGCAAAGACGAGTATGTGATAATAAAAACAGGAATTGTTTCTACCGAATTTGTAGAGGTATTGAGTGGAATTAATGAAAATGATGTGATTTTACCATTGAAGTTATAAGTTATGAACATAAACAGTACCATTGCAAAAACCTATATTTTTTCTAATAAAAAACTCACAGCCGTAGCAGTTTTGGGTGTTTTGTTAGGAATGTCGGTTTACATATTTATGAATAGTTTATTGGTAGGTTTTGATAAAAGTTCTAACACTTCTATTTTCAGAAACACCTCTCACATAAGAGTTTATAAAGATGATGAAATAAGTAAGCCACTAATAAATACGGACAATACTAAATCAATTATTGTTAATCCAAAAGTAGTCCCTATAAATAGTGTAATCATAAATCCCAATAAGATAATAGAAACAATTTTAAAACAGAAAGAAGTAACCGTAGTAACACCACAAGTAAATACAAATGTATTTTACAACAATGGAAAATCTCAAATTTCAGGACTATCCGTTGGGATTAAACCAGATGAAGCAGATTTGATGTACAATATAAAATCGTTTATGGTTGACGGGAATTTTGATTTATTAAAATCAAACCCAAGCGGAATTGTTATCGGAAGTGGTATTGCAGAAAAAATGAATTTGACCATCAGCGATAATTTAAACCTTACTTCCAGCAAAGGCATAAATAGAACTTTTAAAGTAGTTGGGATTTTTAAAACCAATAATTCCATAACAGATAAAACCAAATCCTATATCAATTTAACAGCTTCGCAACAATTATTAAAAGAAGGTAATTCTTACATAACTGATATAAATGTAAATGTAACTGATCCAGAAATTGCAGAAAAAGTAGCAACAAAACTTACACAAATTACAGGTTACAAAGCTGAAGGTTGGAAACAAGCCAATGAAACTTTAATGGCAACCAACAAAATGCGAAAAATGATTATCACATTCGTTTCTTTGACTATTTTATTGGTGGCAGGTTTTGGAATTTATAACATTTTGAATATGACTGTTTCTCAAAAAATCAATGACATTGCTATTTTAAAAGCAATGGGCTTTAAAGGAAAAGATGTGGTTAGAATTTTTGTAACACAAGCCATTTCCATTGGAATAATGGGCGTAATTGGAGGTGTAATTATGGCAACAATTTTAATTACCATTTTAAAAAGAGTTTATCTCGGCGGCGACATTGGTTATTTTCCGATAGATTATGAACCCAAAAAATTTGTACAAGGAATTGTAATAGGATTAATTATAACATTTTTTGCAGGTTATATACCAGCCAAAAAAGCAGCTAATGTAGACCCAGTTGATATTTTAAGAAAATAAAGATGAATACAATATTAAAAACAGAAAATATAGATAAATTCTTTCACGAACCAACAGAATTTCAAGTATTGAAAAACATACATTTTGAAGTTCAAAAAGGCGAATTTTTATCGATGATAGGAAAATCAGGCAGTGGAAAATCTACTCTGTTGTATATTCTTTCTACAATGGATACTGACTATTCAGGAAAATTGTTTATTGATAACCAATTAACCACAGGAATGACCAAAGACCAATTAGCTGAATTAAGAAACGAAAAAATTGGTTTTGTATTTCAGTTTCATTATTTGTTAGCCGAGTTTTCTTGTTTACATAATGTGATGATTCCTGCACTAAAATTAGGGAAATTTTCCGAAAAAGAAATTGAAGAAAGAGCCTATCAGAAATTAGAAATATTAGGATTAAAAGACCAAGCCCTAAAACCAGCAAGTAAACTTTCAGGCGGACAACAACAGCGTGTAGCAATTGCTCGTGCTTTAATCAACGACCCTTTAATTATTATGGGAGATGAACCCACAGGAAATTTGGACAGTAAAAATACCGACATAGTTTTTGATATTTTTCAAGACCTCAAACGAAATTACGGACAAACGATTATAGCCGTAACCCACGATGATGATTTTGCCAAAAAAAGCGACCGAATAATAGAAATGAAAGACGGTGAAATATTGAGATAACGCACTACCGCTAACAAGGTATTGCCAAAAGCGGGGCTGAAGGAATTCTATTGAACTTTTTTGCTATATTTGAACTTTGGTATTTCTATTGAAGTTCGGTGCTAAAAATCCCCGCCTTCGGCAATACCCAAACCGTTAGCTGTCACCCTAAAAAACGACACTGCAAAACTCGACTGACAAACAAAACATCGACAATTGCCAACGCTTCGTAAAATTAAAAGAGGTGCAAGCCAACACACAAAGCCAACGCTATTGCACCACATTTAATTTTACCCAACCGCACAAGAACCGACATCAAAAAAAATCTCAAAAAGTTTGGACGACTAAAAATATTTATCGTAATATTGCAATATTAAATTTGATAACAAAAATGGGAGCGACAAAAACTGACCACTTTACTGACCAACAAAACCAAATTGCGACCATCGCAAAAGCTTTGGGACATCCTGCAAGAGTGGCGATTATCGAATATCTTTTAACCGTGGACACTTGCATTTGTGGCGATATTGTTAACGAGTTGCCATTGGCACAAGCTACCGTTTCGCAACATTTGAAAGAACTAAAAAACGCTGGTCTGATTAAAGGAAATATCGAAGGCAACTCGATTTGTTACTGTATTGACGAAAACACGTTTGGCATTTTAAAAACATATTTCTCTAACATCATTACAAAAGTTACTGAACAAAAGTGTTGTTAGTATTTTTATCTAATCAATCGTAATATTGCAATAAAACAAATTAAATATTCAAAATAATGAAATTATCAACCATCAAAGAAATTTTACCAACATTGGAAAATGTGGAATTTCAACTCGAAAACGGAGCTTTTGTGCCTGAGCATTTTCACGTTACAGAAGTGGGACAAATCACTAAAAATTTTATCGATTGCGGTGGCGTAATTCGTACCGAAAAAGTGGCCAACTTTCAACTGTGGAATGCTGACGATTTCGAACATCGCTTAAAACCTACTAAACTTTTAAACATCATCAAACTTTCGGAAGAAAAATTAGGCATTGAAGATGCCGAAATTGAAGTGGAATATCAAAGTGAAACCATCGGAAAATACGATTTGGAGTTCAATGGGAAAACATTTGTACTGAAAAGCAAAACCACCGCTTGTTTGGCACAAGATGCTTGTGGTATTCCATCTGAAAAAGAAAAGAAAAATTTGGCTGAACTGAATGTAAATCAAGCAAATGCTTGCACACCTGGTGGAGGTTGTTGCTAAATTCAAAACAATAAAAATTAATTCAAAATTATATCAAAATGAACATTGCATTATTCAGCGACATTCACGCTAATTTACCTGCATTAGAAGCCTTTTTTGCAGATGTGGACAAGAGAAATCCAGACAGCATCTATTGTTTGGGCGATTTGGTGGGCTATAATATTTGGCCAAACGAAGTGGTAAACGAAATCCGTAAAAGAAAAATACCAACCATTGCAGGAAATTACGATTTTGGCATTGGAAGAATGAGCAACGAATGCGGTTGTGCTTACAAAACAGACAGTGAAAAAGACAACGGAAACATTTCTATTTCATTCACCAATTCTTTGATGAAAGATGAAGAAAGAGCGTATTTGCGTACACTTCCAGCCCATATCAAAGTAGAATTTCAACTCAACGAAGATAAATTGAATTTGCTTTTAGTACACGGAAGTCCAAGAAAAATAAACGAATATCTTTTTGAAGACCGTGAAGAAAAAAGTATGCTTCGCATTATGGAGCAAGCCGATGCAGACATTATGTGTTTCGGACATACACACAAACCGTATCACAGAGTTTTAAATTCGGGAATTGATGGACAAAATCATTTCAGACACGCCATCAATATTGGTTCGGTAGGCAAACCCAAAGACAGCGATGTAAGAGGCGGTTATGTAATGCTTACGATTAATGAAAACAGTTCTGTGTTGGACAAAGACAGCATTAAAGTAGAATTTATTCGATTTGAATATGACTTTGAAAAAGCTGCAAAAGCAGTGGAAGACAGTCCGCTCCCCAACGAGTATGCAGACAATTTAAGACGTGGTTATTAATCATTAAAAGCGAAGAAATGAACATTCTAAACGATTTATACTTTTCCAAAGAACATACTTGGGTGCGTATAGAAAATAATATTGGAACAATTGGTATTACAGATTTTGCCCAAAGTGAATTGGGCGAAATCGTGTATGCCGATGTGCCAAATGTTGGCTATAATTTTAAACAGGACGAAGTTTTCGGTTCTGTTGAAGCCATTAAAACCGTGAGTGATTTATTTATGCCTTTGTCTGGAAAAGTACTTGAAACCAACAAATTACTTTTAAAAGAACCAACATTGGTAAACAGCGAACCCTTTGAAAATGGTTGGATGATAAAAATTGAAATTGAAAACAGCCAAGAAATTGAAAAATTATTAACAGCGGAACAATACGCTAAAATTACAAACACATAGAAAATGCAACCAAAACTAAAATTTCTTGACCGATACCTCACGCTTTGGATTTTCCTCGCAATGCTTTTAGGTGTTGGTTTGGGTTATTTTTTTCCAAATATTTCCAGCGTTACCAACTCACTTTCGGTTGGAGCCACCAATATTCCATTGGCAATTGGACTGATTTTAATGATGTATCCACCACTTGCAAAAGTGGATTATTCGTTGTTACCAATGGCGTTTAAAGACAAAAAAGTAATGTCTGTTTCGCTATTGCTGAACTGGATAATTAGCCCAATTGTAATGTTTATTCTCGCCATTATTTTCCTCAAAAACGAACCCGATTATATGGTGGGTTTAATTTTGATTGGTTTGGCAAGATGTATTGCAATGGTAATTGTATGGAGTGATTTGGCAAAGGCAAATAGAGAATATACAGCAATGTTAGTGGCACTAAACAGCATTTTTCAATTGGTATTTTATAGTTTTTATGCTTGGCTTTTCATCAATATTTTACCGCAGAAATTAGGTTTGGGAAATTTCAATATTTCTGTGCCAATGAAAGACGTTGCCGAAAGTGTTTTCATTTATTTGGGCATTCCGTTTTTGGCTGGTTTTTTAAGTCGTCATTTTTTAATCAAATCAAAAGGCATTGAATGGTTCAACAGAAAATTCATCCCTGCAATTTCGCCTATTACTTTGTATGCTTTGCTTTTTACGATTGTACTAATGTTCAGTTTAAAAGGCGACAAAATTTTAGAACTTCCAATGGATGTGGTAAAAGTTGCCATTCCGTTAGTTATCTATTTTGTGTTGACATTTTTTGTAAGTTTCTTTATCAGCAAAGCCTTAAAAGTACCTTACGACAAAAACGCATCGATTGCATTTACCGCCACAGGCAACAATTTTGAGTTAGCCATTGCAGTTGCCATTGCCGTTTTTGGCTTGCATTCGCCACAAGCATTTGTAGGCGTTATTGGACCTTTGGTTGAAGTGCCTGTTTTGATTTTGTTGGTAAGAGTAAGTTTCTGGTTAAAGAAGAAATGTTATTCGGACAAAATGAGATAATAAACAAACCAAAATCCCACGCTTTTGGTAGCACATTTGCATTTTTAGCCAACGCCCAAAGCCAACAAAAAATGCAAAAGAGCTACCAATCCAACGCACCACAACCCGACAAAATAAACTGACAAACAACGATGCGAAAAGAAGGGCGAACAGCTAACAAGGTATTGCCAAAAGCGGGGCGAAACGACTTCGATTCAACATTTGTGCAAGATTCAACAGCAGTAATTCTATTGAACTTTTGTGCTAAAAATCCCCGCCTTCGGCAATACCCGAACCGTTATGTGCAAGCGTATTACAAATTTTGCGCATAATTCCAAGTTGAAAATTTAAGCCATTTTTTTTGTAAATTGCAACAAAAATTTGATTATTAAATAATGGAGATTGCAGAAAAAATATCGCTTGAGAAAATACGAAATGACAGGAAAAACCCTATCAAAAACTTCGATATTAAAGATGCTGTAATCACTCATTACCTTCATAATAACATAAATGGTGTATCTCAATTCTATAAAAAAGATGCGATTAATTACACCAATGAAATTGTAAAAAATTACATTTCTGAAGAACAATCTGAATATTTATCAGAAAAAACATTTCAACTAGAATTATTTGAAAATGAAGATATTCCATTTCCGCCAATCAAAAATCCTAAATTTAAATTCATAGATCTTTTTGCTGGAATTGGTGGATTTAGAATAGCACTTCAAAATCTTGGTGGTAAATGTGTTTACACAAGTGAATGGGACAAAAATGCTCAAAAAACTTATCGCGCAAATTTTGGTGAAACTCCATTTGGAGATATTACAAAAGAAGAAACAAAACAATATATTCCAGACGGTTTTGATTTGCTTTGTGCCGGTTTTCCTTGTCAAGCATTTTCGATTGCAGGAAAACGAGGCGGTTTTGAAGATACAAGAGGAACTTTATTTTTTGATGTTGCAGAAATTATAAAAAGAAAACAACCAAAAGCAATCTTCTTGGAAAATGTAAAAGGTTTGAGAAGTCACGATAAAGGAAAAACTTTAGAAACTATTCTAAATGTTTTGAGAAATGATTTAGGTTATTATGTTCCAGAACCAAAAATTGTAAATGCAAAAGATTTTGGTGTACCACAAAATCGTGAAAGAATTTATATTGTTGGGTTTCACCCCTCAATAAAAATTACAGAATTTAATTATCCAAAACCTTTTGATTTCCAGAGAACTTTTGAAGATGTAAAAGAAGAAAATGTTGTTGAAACAAAATATTATCTTTCTACTCAATACTTACTAACTCTTGAAAATCACAAAGCAAGACACGAAAGTAAAGGGAATGGATTTGGTTTCCAAATAATTGCTGATGACGAAATTGCAAATGCAGTTGTTTGTGGAGGAATGGGAAGAGAAAGGAATTTGGTTTTTGATGATAGAATTACAGATTTTACTCCTACAACTCACATAAAAGGAACTGTAAATCGTGAAGGAATCCGAAAAATGACTCCAAGAGAATGGGCAAGATTGCAAGGATTTCCAGACGATTTTATAATTCCAGTTGCTGATGCTTCCGCTTATAAACAATTTGGAAATTCTGTCGCTGTTCCTGCAATACAAGCAACTGCGAATGAAATATTGAAATTAATAAATAAAAAATGATAAAAGGAAATAAAGGAGAATGGAGTGAAGTTTATACTTTACTTAAAATTATTGCAGATAAAAAACTATTTGCTGGAGATAGCAATCTCAACAAAATAGAAAACCTTATTTTCCCTATCATAAAAGTTCTTCGTGATGAATCAAACGGAACTTTTGAATTCAGTTACGAAAATGATTTGGTAATTGTTAAAAATCACAACGAGGAATTTCGTGTTGAAATAAATGAATTTCAGAAACAAGCGCATTTACTTCTATCAAAATTAAAAGAAAAAACAAATTCAACATTTTCAATTCCTGAAATTGAACAATTCATAAATTCATTCAATAGTCATTCTTTAAAAGCAAAATCAACTGTAAAAAGTGATATTAGAATTGTAATCCACGATCAAAGAACTGGAACAAATCCTGAACTTGGATTTAGTATAAAATCACAACTTGGTGGTGCTTCTACTCTATTAAATGCAGGAAAAACTACAAATTTCAATTTCAAAATTTCAAATCTAATTTTAACAAAAAGTCAGGTTTCAGAAATAAATAAAATTGATACAAGAAGTAAAATCAAAGATAGAATTGAAAAGATTCAAAAATTGAATGGACAATTTATATTTGATAAACCCGAAAGTAAAATTTTTGAAAGCAATTTACTTTTGATTGATAGTGCTTTACCAAAAATTATTTCAGAAATTTTATTTCTATTTTTCACTTCAAACCATTCAAAAATTTCAGATTTGGTATCTGAAATATCAAAAAAGAACCCGCTTGATTTTAACTTGGAAAATAATCACCCATTTTATTCTTACAAAATCAAAAGATTTCTAACAGATATTGCATTAGGAATGATGCCGTCAAAAGTTTGGACAGGTGAACTTGATGCAACAGGAGGTTATTTAGTTGTTAAGAATGATGGAGAAATTTTATGTTATCACATTTACAATCGAAATGAATTTGAAGATTATTTGTTTGCAAATACAAAACTGGAAACTGCAAGTAGTTCAAGACACGAATTTGGAAAAATTTATGAAAATAATGGTGAAAATTTCTTCAAACTGAATTTACAAATTAGATTTCTATAAAAACGCCTGCACATAACATTGTATTGGCAAAATGCGGGGTTAAATCCACAATAGAAAGATTTGTTTGTATTTCGTCGCAAAAAAACTTTTCGTTCCACATTTTTTCTGTAATTTAGTTTCACGAAAAAGTTTTGCTAATTGTCATGTAAGTTGAACATTTTCAACTTCTTCACCCGCACTTCGCCAATACTTTTTCCGTTATGCGACATTTTACCGCCGTTTCAGAAATCTAGTGCAACAAATGTTAAA
>NZ_JBYFBZ010000021.1:0-15659 GCF_057652215.1 Soonwooa sp. T0.1_25
TTGTTTTATACCTATAGGAAATAGGTAGTAGAATAACACGTAGCAGGTTTTAGTAATCGTATTGTGGTTATTAGCTTTAAGCAGTAAGCAGTAAGCTTTAAGCAATAAGCTAAAATTCCAGCTTCTCTTATAGTTTTTTTCTAAACACCAAACACTAAACACTAAAACCTGAAACCTGAATCCTAAGATCTCAACTCAATATTAATAACTCCTAACTAAAAAAACTAGTCCCGATTGAACGGCATGTGTGACTTCGTCGAACCACTTCGTTAGGTTTGAAGCTCTTTTTATAAGCTGCTGCAATAGCTCGGCATAAAAAAACGAGTAGTGAAAGCAGGAAAGAGCTACTAAGAATAATTGAAAATAGGTTTCAAGTAAGCTTTTATATTTTTTTATTTCTTTGAATTTATGTGAGTTTAGTGATTATTTAATAAAATATTTAAGAAAAATTTAGCAGTATATAAAGTTGAGTTTCGTTTCTTTTCGTTACATTTGATAAACATAAATTATTTATACCTATGAAAAAAACACTTAAAATGGCAGCTATGGCTTTGATGGTTTCAATGACTGCTGTTTCTTGTAAGAAAAAAGTATCTGATGCGGATTTGACAAGTAAGGCTACAACTGTAGTTGCAACTTATCCAGGAACTACTGTTGAAGTTAAGGACGGACAAGCACATCTAAGTGGTGTATTTGCTACACAAGCTGATAAAGATGCTGCAATTGCTGCTTTGAAAGCTGTAGAAGGTGTTAAAGATGTGCACGATATGGCTACTGTAGCGCCTGCTACGCCAGCTGTGGAAGTTAACGTTGTTGATGCTGCAGTTTTGCAAAAAGTTAGTGATGCAATTAAAGATATCAAAGGTGTTAAAGCTGAGGATGTTGCTGGTGTTCTTACACTAACAGGGACTGCTTCTTCTGCTGATGCTAGAAAAGTAAAAGAGTCTGTTGATGCTTTGAAAATTGGAAAATACGATAACAAAATTGTAGTTAAATAAGAAGTTATGAGTTTACAAGATAAATATGCAGGTGTAGTATCTGCAGCACAAGGAGCGGGACTTTCTGACCTTAATATTCAAGAGCAAGATGGTATTTTGTACATCACAGGTGGTGCTAGTAATAGTGCAGCTAAAGATGCAATTTGGAATGCTTTAGGCGCTGTTGATCCTAACTACACTGCGACTGATATAAATATTGATGTTCAAGTTAGTGGTTTGGCAGTTGGTGCGGCTTTAACGGTTGCAACAGATGAGTCTAACCTTAATATCCGTCAAGAGCCTTCTACTGATGCTAGCATCCTAGGAAAAGCAGCTAAAGGTTCTACAGTAACTTTGATTGAGCAATCTTCTGACGATTGGTGGAAAGTAAAAACTGTTGATGGTGTGGAAGGTTATGCTTATGCTAGATATTTAAAAGCTTAAGATTTAATCTTACATAAAAAAAAACCTCCAATTTTTTTGGAGGTTTTTTTTATTTTTGAAGTTTTTTAAGAATGTTCTCGATGATAATATTTTCAATATCGTCAGGATAATTGACTGTAAAGTGTTTATCCTCTTCAACCCAAGCTTGTAGAAGTTGTAGCGATAACTTGTCAGAACTTTCGATGCCTAGTTTGTTAAGAGAACTAGCATTGTAAGCTTGTTCATACTGATTATGAATTGGGATTACAAAGAGTTTTTTATGAAGGTATAAAGCTTCGGCTGGCGTTTCGAAACCTGCGTTACAAAGTACACCTCTACAATTTGCAAAAGCATTGATAAATTTTTTTTGATCAATCGGATAGAATTCTACATTATTCTTTCGATACGCATCTTTTGACTTTTTTGAAAACACTTTCCAGTTGACATCTATTTTTGATAAAGTTTCAAAAATGGCTTCGTCCGAATAACTTGGTAAATAAACCAAATAAAATCCTTCATCTTTTGCATCAAGCGACCTAATTTCTTTTCGGATTACTGGCGTTTTTACATTGGGATGGAAAGCTTCGAAATGAAATCCAATTTTCTCCTTACAAGGTGCATAATATTTTAGAATTTGCTCGCCTAACCAACTTTTGTGACTTGGTTTCGGAACGCCCTGAAAAGACAATGCCGCTTGATGACTTAACGCAATTATTGGATGATGTTTTAGTTTCGCAGCCCAAGCAGTTATTGGTTCAAAGTCGTTGATAATCAGGTCGTAATTGTCTAGATTAAAGTTTTTTATTAGCTTAACGGCTCTGCAATAATTGTTTTTAAATAAGGTCTGATTGTAAGATAAACCGCCATGGTTATCATAGAGTAAAGAAATACCTTTGAAATGATAATCGATATCGATTTTTGGTTTTAATTGGCTTTGATGACCACTGATTAACACGTCAACCAAAGCATATTTTTTCAAAATTGGGACAATCTCTTGTGCTCTTGCAATATGTCCGTTTCCTGTGCCTTGCAATGCGTAAAGGAGTTTCATATTGCAATATTTTTTAATTGAATAATATCTGCAATTTGCAAATCAACAAGTTCTTCGTCCTCGCTTGTAGAATTTGCATTTAGTTCTTCTTTAATATCATCAAAATAGACGATTTTCCATTCACCTTTTTCATACTCGAGAGCGCTAAGATTTTCGATCCAGTCACCAGAATTAAGATAAGTGCAACGCCCTTTTTTAGTAACAACTTCTCGCATTTGAGGTTGATGGATATGTCCGCAAATAACGTAATCGTATTCGTTTTCGATGGCCAATTCTGAGGCAGTTAATTCAAAATCTCCAATAAATTTGACCGCTTTTTTAACGTTGTTTTTTATCTTTTTTGAAAATGAATACTTTTCGCGTCCCATTTTTACTAAAATCCAATTGACAACATTATTAATCTGTATTAAAAGATCATACCCCTTGCCCCCAAGTTTCGCAATCCATTTAGAATGTTGAACCGACGCATCAAATACATCACCATGGAAAATCCATGTTTTTTTGTTGTCAATGTCCATTGTTAACTTATTACAAAGTTTTAAATTTCCTAATTCTAAATCTGCGAACTTCCTGAAATTTTCGTCATGATTTCCTGTAATATAATAGACTTTTGTCCCTTTTGTTGCAAAGTTGATAAGCTTTTTAACAACTTTCAGATGCGACTTCGGGAAGTAACTTTTTTTGAACTGCCAAACATCAATAATGTCACCATTTAATATTAAAATTTTTGGCTTAATAGATTGAAGATAGGCGTGCAACTCTTTGGCTTTGCAACCATAAGTACCGAGATGGATATCGGAGATTACGACAATTTCTGGATTTCTTGTCATAGCAATAGATTTTTACAAAAAACGCATTTTAGTTTTACGTGGAAGTAAACCGATTGTTATTTATTTGGGAAGATTATATTGCTTCAAGGTTAACAAGCTGCTGATTATCGGATATTATTCGATTCAAAATTTTATATTTGCAAGATTAGAATATATTATGAAAGGACAGAACAAACTTTTTATAGCCATTATCGTTGCTTTAATCATCGGTGTGGTCATCGGTGGGATTGTTAATAAGTATGAAAGAGGGACTAATATCCGTATTAATACTGAAGTTGTTGATGCTAAACATCCGCAACAAGACGAGGTGAAATTTAAGACTAGCGATGGTAAAAGTTTCAGTCAAAAAATTATAATTGCAGAGAATGATCATAAAAAAGATTCTCTTACCAAAGTTTTTCAAGGACAAGATCTTCTAGTTATTGTTCAAGGTGCTAAAACTACTTTTGAACCGACTGTTCTTAAAGGAAAAGATGTTCAAATAGAAAAGGTTGAAAAATCAAATGCAGGTCGTGTAACCGCGCTAGATGACATTGCTTCCTTTTCTGAAATGATAAAACTTCTAGGGACAATTTTCATCCGACTTGTACAAATGATTATTGCACCATTGGTTTTCACCACTTTAGTTGTTGGTATTGCTAAAATGAGTGATATTGCAATGATTGGACGTGTCGGTACAAAAGCCATGTTGTGGTTTATTAGTGCATCGTTGGTTTCTTTATTAATTGGTTTGATTTTAGTCAATTGGATGGAACCTGGTAAAGTGATGCAACTTGAAAAACCTGCTGCCGAAGCTGCTGGCGAACTAATGAAAAGCGCACACAATGGACTTTCTTTAGAACAATTTGTGAATCACGTTGTCCCAAAAAGTTTATTCGAAGCATTTGCAACCAATGAAGTTTTACAGATTGTAGTGTTCTCAGTAATGTTTGGGATTGCTTTATCAGCAATGGGTGAAGAATATACCAAACCAATTGTAAAAGCTTTAGATATCTGTGCTCACGCCATTTTGAAAATGGTTGGTTACATTATGTGGGTTGCACCTTTAGGCGTTTTGGGAGCGATTGCAGCTGTTGTTGCAACCAATGGTTTCGAAATATTTTGGGTATATGCCATCTATCTTCGTGACTTCTTCTTTGCACTTGCTGTATTGTGGTTAGTTTTACTTTTAGTAGGTTATCTAATTTTAGGAAACAGATTATTTAATTTAATCAGAAGAATAAAAGAGCCTTTATTAATTGCTTTTTCAACAACAAGTTCAGAAGCGGTTTTCCCAAAGTTGGTGGAAGAATTAGAAAGATTCGGTTGTAATAAAAGAATTGTATCATTTATTTTACCACTAGGATATTCATTTAATCTAGATGGAAGTATGATGTACATGACATTTGCTTCGATTTTTATCGCACAGATTTATGGTATCGATATGAGCATTGGTCAACAAGTAATTATGCTTTTGGTGTTAATGTTGACCAGTAAAGGGATTGCGGGTGTACCAAGAGCAAGTTTAGTAATTATCGTGGCAACTTGTTCTATGTTTGGTATTCCGCCTGAAGGTATTGCTTTGATATTGCCAATCGACCATTTCTGCGATATGGGAAGAAGTATGACCAATGTTTTAGGAAATGCTCTAGCGACTTCAGCTGTTAGTAAATGGGAAGGACAACTAGAAGGTGCTGCCCAAGAAAGTTAATTTCTATTATAAGAATAGTTAGCAAACATTATATCAATACGGAAATTGTTTTAATTTCCGTATTTTTGTATTTATAATAGAGAACAAAATTTTATGTTGACGAAAGAAAGAGTTCAAAGCTTTTTAAAAGAGATAGAAGTAGACGATTTAGTTACCAATCTTCATGTTATGGGTAACGACGTATATATCGATATGGTAGCGCATTCTCCTGCAATGCACGAAAAGAAAAAACTAGAAGTTGCGATGAAGCAAGCTTTTGCTTCGGAGTTTGGTGAAGAAACACAACTTAAACTTAAAATCACTTCTCCAGAATTACCAGCTCAACCTGAGATTAAGGGTAAAGAAATTAAAGGAATTAAAAACATTATCGCTGTAGCTTCTGGTAAAGGAGGCGTGGGTAAATCTACAGTTTCTGCAAACTTGGCGGTAACTTTAGCGAAAATGGGTTTCAAAGTTGGGATTTTGGATGCTGACATCTATGGTCCATCTGTTCCAACAATGTTTGATACCGAAGGTCAAAAACCAATTTCTGTAGAAGTTGATGGTAAAAACCTAATGCAGCCAATCGAAAATTACGGTGTTAAAATGCTTTCGATTGGATACTTCTCAGGTGCTAACCAAGCAGTTGTTTGGAGAGGTCCAATGGCGAGTAAAGCGCTTAACCAAATGTTGCGTGACGCTAATTGGGGCGAGTTAGATTTCTTGTTAATCGATCTTCCTCCAGGTACAGGAGATATTCATTTATCGATTATTCAAGAAGTTCCAGTTACAGGAGCAGTTATCGTGAGTACACCACAACATATCGCACTTGCTGATGTTAGAAAAGGTATCGCCATGTTCAATATGGAAAGTATTAATATTCCAGTTCTTGGACTTATCGAAAATATGGCGTACTTTACACCAGAAGAATTACCAGATAACAAATATTATATCTTTGGGAACCAAGGTGCACAATATATGGCGGAAGATTTAGGAATACCAGTTTTAGGAGAAATTCCTTTAATCCAAAGCATTAGAGAAGCGGGAGATGTTGGTCGTCCAGCAGCTTTGCAAGAAGATTCTAAAATTGCTGCAATCTATACAGAAACAGCACAAAAGATGATAGAAAGCCTTGTTGAAAGAAATAAAAATCTGCCAGCAACAGAAGCCGTAAAAATCACGACAATGGCGGGATGCTCGCCGAAGAAAAAATAATGAGTATGGAAAACACAAATGTAACACACGAAGAATTGGTAACCAAGGTGATGGAAGCTTTAGAAAGTATTCGTCCATTCCTTAACAAAGATGGTGGCGATATCGAACTCGTGGATGTTAAAGAAAATAAAGCTTTTGTAAAACTTTTAGGGACTTGTTCCAACTGTCACATTAGCCATTCTACAATGAAATTGGGTGTTGAGAATACGATTAAGCAACACGCACCAGAGATTTTAGAAGTCATCAATATCGACGACATGTAGTCCAACGATATTTGATTAATATAAAAGCCGCCCGATAACTTAGTTATCGGGCGGCTTGTTTTTTTTATTCTAGGATCTCAGCGTCAACAATTTGACCTTGTGGGTTCTTATCTTTCTGTTGAAATTCCCATATCAAGTATTTGTCAACCTCTTTCAAAAGCATCGGGATTGCGAAAGCCAAAATGGCTAAATCATCCAAAGCCCCAACAAAAGGTACAAAATCTGGGATAATATCAATCGGAGATATTACATAGACCAAAGCCAAAGCAGGGAACAAAATATCAGTAATTTTCATATTATATTTTCCGCTACGCCAAGCTTTTATCATGCGATAGACTGCTGGTATTTTTTGCAATAAGCCTTTGTGTTTAAGAGCTTCTTGCGCAAGTTTCATTTTAGAATATTTCATTGGTGTTTTAATAAAATTTTTTCATCATCACATTTGCAAATAGCATTCCAATGCTATCTTAACAAATTATAAATTATTTACTTACGCTATCAATAAAGGCTTGGCTATCTGCTGAGTTCCAGTCCAATGTACTGTCTTCCTTCTTCAAAATCTGAAGATTTCTGCCAATAACATAAGTTGTTGGGAAAACATCAGGCAGCATTTTCGGCGTCAACGGACTTTGCGCAATATAGACAGGCGCTGTATATTTATTCTCTTCCAAAAATTTTTTGACAGCCTCTTCCTTATCTTGCATCGCGATTAAAACAAATTTAACTTTCTGGTTTTTAGACTTGTACAAAGCTTCGATCGTCGGCCATTCAGCACGACAAGGCGCACACCAAGTTCCCCAAAAATTAAGGAAAACAATTTGACCTTTGTAGTCGCTCAACTTTGCATCAGGAACATTCATCCCTTTTAGATCAACATCAAAATCCTCATCCGCAAAGCTACTTTCTGCCACTACTTTATCAACAGTTGCGGTCATCCCAAATTGATCGCTAACAAATTCTCGCAAAGGTTTTACCAATGCAAAAACCAAAACCACAACAAGTAGAATAACATAGACAAGATTCTTTTTCAAAAAAGTCATATCAAAAATTATTTGGGCGTGCCCCAATTTTCCTTCAGCATTTTCAGCCACCAAATTGGGTCGGTCTACGTGCAGTCGCTTTTATTATTTCACGCAATTTCGCGAGGCTTCATTGCTGTTCCATAATAAAGAGCTCCGACAATGCACTTCGCCCTCACGCAGATTTCGTTTAATTATAAAAATTTAGATCAGTTGAAGTAATTCCTCAACAGTATCTTTTCCTCTATTTTTAGCATAATAAGTTTGCAACTCCACATAGAAGTCATCTTTCGACATCGTTTCAGGATTAGCTTTATACTTTTCCAAAAGCTCTTTTCCATGTTTTGGTCTTGGTCCCCAATGGTTGATGTAGTTAAGATTTTCGTCCAAGAAAATAACAATCGGAATAGACTTTCCGCCATCCGTCAAAAACGAATCTATCAAAGAAGGTTCTTGATCACGGTACGTAATTCTCACATCAAATTGCTCAAAAAACTTCACTACAACAGGAATAACTTGACTAGCATCGCCACACCAAGCTTCCGAAATTATCAAGATTTTCCCACGGAAGCTTTTCTTTGCCAAAGTAGCAACATCTTCTTCACTTGGTAGATATTTTTCGAACATTCTGTTCATACGTTGGATCCCCAAACGATAATATTCTCCAAATTCTGCTTCTTGCTCACTTTTTGGATTGCCCAATCTTTCGCCAGCTTCTCTTAGATATTCGTTATAGTCAACCGCGTTGTCCCAGTATTTTTTGATTTCCATTTCTTTTTTCTTTCTTACAAATTTCCAGTTTATTAATCTATTTCAATGTAACAAAAATCACATTTTAAGAATTAAATTCTACGTATTTTGTTAATCATGTACATGTCTGCCAATACAAAAGCAGCGAGACTTTCAACAATTGGTACGGCGCGTGGAAGTACGCAAGGATCGTGACGACCTTTGCCTTCTACGACTACGATTTCGCCATCTTTGTTAATGCTTTCTTGGGGACGAATAAGCGTCGCAATTGGTTTAAAAGCCACGCGAAAATAGATATCCATTCCGTTAGAAATACCGCCTTGGATGCCGCCAGAAAGATTTGACTTTGTTGTCCCATCCGCATTGAAAAGATCATTATGCTCTTTCCCTGTCATTTTTGCACCACAAAATCCACTTCCATATTCAAAACCTTTGCAAGCGTTAATGTTTAACATCGCTTTTCCAAGTTCTGCATGTAACTTATTGAAAATTGGTTCGCCCCAACCAGCAGGCACGTTTTTAATAACACAAGTTATCGTACCACCAATCGTGTTACCTTCTTTTTTAACCTCTTTAATGCGTTCGATCATTTTTTCGGCAGTCTCTGCATCTGGACAACGCACAATGTTACTTTCCGTTTTAGAAAAGTCTAAAGCTTGGTAAGGTTTTTCACAAAAGATATCACCAACCGACGAGACGTAAGCATTGATTTCCACGTTAGAAATTAATTGTTTTGCAAGACTTCCCGCAACCACCCAATTAAGTGTTTCGCGTGCAGATGATTTTCCACCGCCGCGATGATCACGAATGCCATATTTTTGGTCGTAAGTATAATCGGCGTGACTCGGACGATAAGCGCCCGAAATATGATCGTAATCTTTAGAACGTTGGTTTTCGTTTTCAACAATAAAACCAATGGGCGTTCCCGTTGATTTTCCGTCAAAAATCCCTGATAAAAAACGAACGGTGTCGCTTTCTTTTCTTTGCGTAACAATCGCCGATTGTCCCGGTTTTCTACGATCCAAATCTTTCTGAACTTCGTCTAGATTTAGTTCTAAGCCTGCCGGAAAATTGGTGATTACACCGCCATAAGCTTCACCATGGCTTTCACCAAAAGACGATAGCGTCAAAAAGTTTCCTAATACATTGAACATAATACAAATTTATGGAATTTTCTATGATTTTGAGCTATATAGACTGTTGATGTATTTTAGTTTTAAGTTTTTGTAAAATGTTATTTGTTAGCCAAAATTCACCATACGAAAACCCAAACTCACCATTCATACATTTAGGCTTTTAGTGAATTTGTAATACTTATACTTTTGAAAGAAAAATATTATGAGAAAGCAAATTAAAATTTTAGTATTACTAGTTTTTGGTACTAGTATTTTTTCTTGTCGTGGTGATAATGGTATCGACGGGAAAGATGGGAAAGATGGTGCAAATGGACAACCTGGAGCTAACGGGAATGCCAATGTTATAATTTCTGCTTGGAAGTCCTCAACCAATATAAAAGATACAATTATTGATTTAAGTAATATGAAAGTTGCTACTGTTACTGCACCCGAATTGAAACCAGAGATGGTAGGAAATGCTGCAATTTTTGTTTATTTAAATTATGGTAAAGGAACCTTTCCTTTACCTCGTGTTTCTAATGCAGGAGGTCGCGTTAGTACAATTAATTTTTTTCCTCAAAAGTTTAAAATAAGACCGACTATATTTACCCATGATAATAGCAACGCACTTAGTTTTTCATCAATTTTAGAGTTTAGATACATAATTATTCCCGCTAGTACTGGAAATAAAAATGCTAATCAAGTTGATTACAATAATTATGAGAGTGTGAAGAAGTTTTATAATTTAAAAGATTAAATAATTGAAGTTCGGGTTTATTGATTAAGTTTGCGGTATGATGCAAACAGTCAATAAATCCGTTCTTATTCTTGGAGCCAATTCAGATGTTGCAAAACAAGCGATGAAACTTTATTTGCAAAAAGGTTTTGAGGTGATGGCGGCTTCTCGGGATTTGACTTCTATTGAGCAATTTAGTGTTGAAAATAATTTAGATTCGTCAAAAGTTAAACTTCTGTATTTCGATGCTGCCGACTTTTCTTCCCATCAAAATTTTTATAATCGCCTGCCGACAAAACCGAATATTGTCGTTTATGCAGCTGGTTTTCTAGTTCAAAATGAAAAAGCATTTCAAGATTTTGATGCTACTTTTCAAATGATGAAAGTCAACTATGCTGGTGCAGTTTCCATTTTAAATATCATTGCTTTTGATTATTCAAATAAAAGTTTGGAACGAATAATCGGTTTGTCGTCACTTTCCGGTGTTCGTGGTCGTAAATCCAATTTCGTGTATGGAAGTACAAAGTCGGCTTTTACCCAATATTTAGCAGGACTTCGTCAAGAATTAGCACATCGAAATATTAAAGTGAATGCACTGGTTATCGGTTACATCAATACGAAAATCAACGAAGGTTTAGAGTTGAATAAAAACTTAATTATGGAACCTGAGTATGTCGCAAAACATATTGTAGAAGCAGGAAATACATTCAACATCGTTCCCAATTGGAAATGGAAACTTATTTATAGCATTCTAAAAGTCCTTCCAGAAGGACTTGTTTCAAAACTCCCGTAGTTTTATAGCACGCAATTTGCAAGTTTCTTCGTATGGACAGAGGAACTTTCATAAAAACCACGGCTCTAGGAATTGGAGCTTTGTTCTTTTTAGGAACTCAAAATATTTTAGCTAACTCATTTTCAAGCATCGAAACTACCGAAGAAAACCGTCCAATTATTATCATTGGTTCGGGGTATGGTGGCGCCGTTGCAGCTTTGCGTTTATGCGAAGCAGGAAAGAAAGTATGTATGCTGGAAATGGGTTTGAATTGGGAAAAATCTGGAATTCCTTTTTCTAAAATGCAAAAACCTGGTAAAAGTGCAGCGTGGTTAAAAAAGCAATCTATTGCGCCTTTTTTCAATTTATTTTCGCTAGAACCATTTACGGGAGCTTTGGATCGATTGGATTTTAAAGATATTAAAATTTGGGTTGGACGTGGTGTCGGTGGCGGTTCTTTAGTGAACGGTGGAATGGCTGTTCTTCCGAAACGAGATTATTTTGAAGAAGTTTTTCCCAATTTGGATAGTCAATTATTTTTTGATAAATATTTCCCGAAAGCACAACAAGAATTGAAAGTAAATGTTGCACGTGAAGAATTTCTTAATGATTGTAAGTTCTATAAATTCAATAAAGTTGGTGAAGCAGAAGCTCACAAAGCAGGTTTCAAAACCATTCGGGTTCCTAATGTATATGATTTTAACTACATGGAAAAAGAATATCGAAATGAAGTTCCAAGCTCTGCATTGGATGGGGAAGTGATTTACGGGAATAATCACGGGAAAAATTCTTTGGATAAAACCTATCTGAAAAAGGCTTTGGCAACTGGAAATTTAGAAATTTTGGACTTACATGCTGTTCAAAATATTAAAAAGGAAAACGAAGGTTATCGTTTAGAAATTCATCAAATTGATACTTCTGGACAAGTCGTTGCTAAAAAATTGATGAATTGTCAGCAACTTATTTTAGCCGCTGGAACGATGGGGACATTAGAATTGCTTTTAAAATCTCATGCGGAAAACGGGCTGCAACTTAATGAAGAGATCGGAAAACATTGGGGAAACAACGGAAATTTTATGACAGGACGAAACTGGGTGAAAGCCTTTTCAGGAGGTTTGGGATTTCAACATTCGACGATTCCCGTTGGTGGAATTGATAATTGGGATGATCCTAAACATACTTTTTTCGCTGAACTGGCGCCACTTCCGATGGGAATGAATGTTGCGACCGCTTTGTATTTGATGATTAACAAAGTTGATCAGCCTGGAAGTGTAAGTTTTGATGCTTCAACGAAAAAACTCGTTTTAGATTGGTCAAGAAAAAACACCTCTAAAATGGAAGAAAATGCTAAATTTTTCCTTCGTAAAATGAATAAGATAAATGGCGGAACTCGAAGTCACATGCTTTTTCATAACGGTTTAGGTTACGATGTTTGTTATCATCCTTTAGGTGGCGCCGTTTTAGGTAAAGCAACCACGGAATTCGGACAATTAAAAAATCATAAAAATCTTTTTGTTTTGGATGGTTCGTTAATTCCAGCAAGTATTGGTGTTAATCCGTTTCTTACAATCACAGCCTTAGTGGAATATTGCATGGAAAAATTGTTGGAGCAAAAGGCTTTTGGGTAAGAAAAAGCGAGGCTCAAAAAACCTCGCTCTAATTTATCATTATTTTTGAATTGAAACTAGGCTTTCAAATCCAATTTTAATTCTAATTCGTCTAATTGAGCTTCTGCAACTGGCGCAGGAGCGTCAATCATCACGTCGCGGCCAGAATTGTTTTTCGGAAATGCGATATAATCTCTAATCACTTCGTTTCCGTCCAAAATAGCAACCAATCTATCAAATCCGAATGCTAAACCTCCGTGTGGCGGCGCTCCGTATTTGAAAGCGTTCATCAAGAACCCAAATTGAGCTTCCGCTTCTTCTTTTGTGAAACCTAATAAATCAAACATTTTAGATTGCAATTCTTTATCGAAAATTCGGATAGAACCACCACCAATTTCGTTTCCGTTTAATACTAAATCGTAAGCGTTAGCTCTTGCTTTTCCAGGATCGGTTTCTAGTAAACTAAAATCTTCGGTCTTCGGAGATGTGAATGGATGGTGCATTGCGTGGTATCTTCCCGTTTCTTCGTCCCATTCCAAAAGTGGGAAATCGATTACCCAAAGTGGTGCAAATTCATCGCCTTTTCTTAATCCTAAACGATTTCCGAGTTCCATTCTCAATGCAGAAAGTTGTGCTCTTACTTTGTTTTCAGAACCTGAAAGAATTAACATCAAATCTCCAGCTTTAGCTCCAAATTCCTCCGCGATTTTCTTTAAATCTTCTTCGTTATAGAATTTGTTTACGGATGAAGTAATCGTTCCGTCCATTTGATATTTCACCCAAACCATTCCTAAAGCGCCAATTTGCGGGCGTTTTACCCAATCTGTAAGCTCGTCGATTTGTTTTCTTGTATATTCCGCTGCACCTTCAACATTAATTCCGACAACCAATTCGGCATCATCAAAGATTTTGAAATCTTTTCCTTTTGTTAAATCATTTAATTCGTGAAACTCCATCCCGAAACGAATATCTGGTTTGTCGTTTCCGTATTTTTTCATCGCATCTGCAAACGTCATTCTTGGAAAATCTTCGAAATCTTTTCCTGTAATATCTTTCAATAATGTTTTGGTCATGCCTTCGAAAACATTCATAATGTCTTCTTGCTCTACAAACGCCATTTCGCAGTCGATTTGTGTAAATTCTGGCTGTCTGTCGGCTCTTAAATCCTCATCACGGAAACATTTCACAATTTGGAAATATTTGTCCATTCCACCAACCATCAACAATTGTTTGAACGTTTGAGGCGACTGCGGAAGCGCATAAAACTGTCCAGGATTCATTCTACTTGGAACCACGAAATCTCTTGCGCCTTCTGGTGTAGATTTAATTAAAACAGGTGTTTCAACTTCGATAAAACCTTCATCAGAAAGATAATTTCTTACTTTTTGTGCCATTTTGTGACGGAAAATCAATTTGTCCTTCACGGGATTTCTACGGATGTCCAAGTATCTGTATTTCATTCTCAGCTCTTCACCACCATCGGTTTCGTCTTCGATGGTAAATGGAGGAAGTTGAGATTCATTTAAAATCGTTAATTTTTCAACCAAAATTTCAATATCACCTGTTGGGATTTTTGGATTTTTAGAAGCTCTTTCGATAACTTTTCCTTGAACCTGAATCACAAATTCACGACCCAATTTCTTCGCTTCTTCCATCAAAGCCGCTGTTGAACGCTCTTGGTCGAAAACCAATTGCGTAATTCCGTAACGATCTCGCAAATCGATCCAAATCATAAAACCTTTGTCACGAATGGTTTGTACCCATCCTGAAAGTGTAACTTCTTCATTTAGATTTTTTAGCGTCAATTCGCCATTGGTGTGTGTACGGAACATTTTTTATTTAGATGTTAGATATTAGACTTTAGATATTAGACCGTAAGCAGTCTAAAAACTCGTTCGCAAATATAATGAAAATGAAAGAAAAAGCCTTTTGATTTTTTGGTCAAAGGCTTGAGGTTAAGAAAATATTTTAGTCTTTATATTCTAGGATGTCGCCAGGTTGGCAATCCAAAGCTTTGCAAATAGCTTCTAAAGTTGAAAATTTGATGGCTTTTGCTTTTCCTGTTTTTAAAATAGATAGGTTTGCTTGTGTAATACCAATTTTTTCTGCCAATTCTTGAGATTGCATTTTGCGCTTGGCAAGCATTACGTCTACGTTTATGATTATTGGCATAATTTAAATTGTTAAATTGGTTTCGTTTTGAAGTTCTAATCCTTTTTTGAAGAAAGCAACGACGAAGAATAACGTGATTCCGAAAAAGATAAACATAATAAAGGTTAAAAAAGTTGCGCCAGAACTCGAATGATTGTAGAAAAATTGAAATAACCCAATGCTTCCAAATATTAAATTTAAAACGCTAAAGCTTTTCAACCACTTGATTGCTTGGTTGTTGAATATTTGGTCTTGCGACATTTCTTTGAAACATTTGTAAGCGAAAAAGAAAAATAATGTAAGGAATGATATCCCAAAAATGTTATAAAGAATTTGGCTAAAAGAATAGATGCCCGTTACTAATTGGATATCTGTAAAAGGATAATTAATCCTAAATTTCAGGTCGTGTTGCATCGGAAGTGTCCATTGATTTTTTGTCCAACCAACATCATTAGCAAGAATAAATGTGTTAGAAAATATTTTGCTATCTGTATTGTATTTATAAGCTAGAAATAAATGTCCGATAATTTCATACACCAAATGGAATAATGTTACCGCAAATAAAAAGCATAACAAATAAGCGATGTAAGTTGAAACTGAATTTTTACCAATGATTTTCATATTACAATATTTTATTATTTCAATATTATAAAAAATTATCGTAATACGATAAAATTATTTTAAATTTTCTCCAAAAGTTAATAATGTTCCGTTGGGATCAATGATGGAGAATTCTTTTTGATTCCAAGCTTTTGTTTCTAATGCGCCTTTGGGATGGATTTTGACATTGTTTTGAATTAAATTTTCGTAGAATCTCTTGATGTCTGAAACTCTAATGTATAACATGAAATCTGATTTTTCTTTTTCTAAACTTTGATAATTAAAAAAGTGAATTTCTAAATTGTCTTTTTCTAAAATCATATAATCGCCATAATCGGAAATTAAATTGAAATCTAATTGCTTAAGATAAAATGCTAATGTTTTTTCTTTTTTTATAAACGGTATGTAAGTCTCCCCAAACGTTGGACAGAATTATACCCTCATTTTGTATTGTAAAACTATAAAATATTTCATTCTGTTG
>NZ_JBYFBZ010000022.1:0-15296 GCF_057652215.1 Soonwooa sp. T0.1_25
CTTTGTTGTTTTTTTGTAAATGTTCAAAAGTGAAGCCTAATTCAAACATAATGCTGTAATATTATTGCAGATAACGGAAAAAGTATTGGCGAAGGACGGGCTACTTTGCAAAGGATTTCAAAGGAAGACCGAACCTGAGCAAAATGCTTTTTCATATTTCTAAATTAATAAAAAAAGAAATATGAAAAGCATTTTTGCGGATATTGTTAACCGAATTCTCAAAAACAATATTCACCCCGTTTTTTGCCAATACAATGTTAGCTGTAGTTTTTCTTATAGAATTTTGTTGTCTTCATTTTTTTTGAAAGAATTTCCTTTTCATCTACAAAGTACATACTATTTGTTTCAGTTCTAGAGTATCCAACTACATTTTGATCGAAAAGTTCGCGATCCTCCACTGACAAGTACTTACTAATAGTTTTTTTTCTATTGATGATGTTTGGAGGACTAATGTTGATTTGCTTATAATTAAATTTAGTATTTCTATCGAATAAACTATCTGAATAATAATACTTTTTGAGGTAAACATTAAAATTGCCATTATTCTTTTCCACTAAAAATAAATTTTCATAAAATGTAGGAATTTGGTTTGATAATTGGCCTTCTGAATAAAAATTAAATTCTTGCTTATGGTCAATTATTTTGAATTGAATTGGCAAACTATATGAAATTATTTGGGTTTCATTTTCATCCATTTCAATTAATGAAAAATTATCAATATAAAAATCATTATCTAAACGCATAAGTTCCAACTTAGGCTTCGAATTCCCTTCTTCGCAATTTGATATCTGAACTTTTTCTAAACTTTCAATGTCATTATCGACTTTATAAAAATATTTGACCTCAAAATCTCCAAAATATTTTGAAACAATTCTTAATGTTTGTAAATTATTTGAGTATTCTAAAACTTCTGAAAGCTTTTTATCTTCGTTGTATATAAAATATGTTATATTTATCGTATTATTTGTAAAATCACTTTCCTTTATGCTTTCAACAATATCAGTAAGTCCAAAATTTCTTGTTTCTCTTATTGATAATAAATCACCCTTTCTATATTTCATAAATGGATCTACTGAATAATCGGTGAAATCCTCCTCTGCAATTATGGTTTCTCTCTTACCCCATTCAAAATATTCAATAATTTGATTATTTTTTTTGATTATCCTTTTAGATTTATCATATTCATAGTTAATTACTTCCGAAAATTCACCTGAAGCAGCATCTACCGACCATGTAGTTTCCTTTATCACGAGTCCTTCAATATCAAAATATTTTTCTTTTCTAAAACTATTACCAGTAGTTAATTCATAAAATAAATATTCCATACAATTTAATAAAATTACAGCTAACGGTTTGGCAGCTTGGCGAAGGAGCGGATTAAAAGGACGAAACTTTCAACTTTGCACCAACGTTAGCAAAACCATTTTTTCTTTTTGCTAAATTACAAAAAAGAGCAAAAGAAAAATGGTTTTTGCGGATTTATTTGTAGAAAGTTTCAATTATCCGTGAACTCCGCTCTTTTGCCAAACTGCTTGTTAGCTGTAGTTGTTTTTATTCGTTTGTTGGAATTGGTGTACAAATCTCAACAATGAAACCATCAATATCTCGGATATATGAAACTGTTTGTCCCCAAGGTTTTGTCGTAGGGTTTTCAACTAAAATTGCTCCATTTTTTAACGCTCGTTCAAGCACTTCATTAACATTATCTGTCGTTAAAGAAATTTGATTTCCAAACGGTTTGTTGTTTATTGAACTTTCTATAAATCCATTTTTAAAGTTGGTATTTCCCAATTCTCTTGAAGCAAAAGAGATTGTAGTTTCTCCGGTTTTGAGTTCTCCATAATCGTTTTCAGGAGTTATGAACTTTTCTTCAAAACCGAATGCGTTTTTATAAAACTCAATTGATTTTTTTACATCTTCAACGTAGAATATTGTGTATCCAAATTTTACCATTTTTCTGTTTTTAAATTTTGACTACAAAGTTAATTTTCTTTGAGCGTAGTTAATTGTAAAAATCGGTCGTTTTTATTTTCGTACAATTCTTTTGGTGAATGTGTTGTAAATGCTTTGATTTCTTTGATGAAATGTGATTTGTCAAAGTATTCAACGGGGGTGTTTATTGTCTTGTTGGCAATGTTTCTATAAGATGAGTTGCATCGAATTATATTGAGATATGTTTTTAAGGAAGTTCCGAAGCGAGTGTTGAAATAGCGGTTTATTTGTCGTGAAGTCCAAAAAGTTTTTTGAGAAATTTCCGAAACGCTAAAGGTTTCCTTTTTGAAAATTTCTTGAAAAAGTCTGATTTTGTTTTCTTGAATTGTTTTTTGATTATTGGCTAATTCTAAAATTATTTCTTCCATTTGAGATGAGAACAATTCTAAATTTTCAAGATTGATTTTTTCGTTTTTGAAATAATCTGTTGGCAGAATTTGGTGCGAATTGAGAATAGATTTAAAGTCAATGTCTGTGAAAATTTCTGCTATCAAAAGTTTGAAACGAACTCCAAATACAAATGTATTCTCTTCGTATTGTACATTGATAGGTTTTGTCCAAATTCCTGTGATTTTCGTGTTGTTTGGCGAAATGATCAAATCAATATATCCGTTTGGTAAAATGGTATGTTCTACATTTTTAGTTGTTGCAGAATACCAAAAACATTTTATGAAATTCAATAAATTCGGATTTTCTGTTTTGATTTCTTGGTATGGCATTGCGGTGGGTTACAATTACAGCTAACGTTTCGGGGCTTGGCGTGTTTGCGAAGTACGGAACTGATTATTTTCTGTTAAATTTTAAATTTCTTGCGAAACGTAAACTTGAATTTACCACTAAATTCGCAATCACGCCAAACCGCTGTTGTACGACGTAGTTATGTTTTGGTTTTTAGTTCGGTTAAATATTTTCGTATGTCTTTTTCTAATTTATCAGGGTATTTGTAATCTAATTTTTTCGACAATTCAGTTCCTATTTCTGAAACTAAATCAGCCATTGAAAATAGGGCAGTCCAATTTTCCTTTATGTTGCTTCCTGAAAATGTCTGTTCTATTTTGCTCCACATTTCAGGGGTGAGAAGTTTTTTAAAGAGTCTTCCAAACTTATTGGTTGTTATGCTCCAATCGTGCTGACTAGCAATATGCCATTCAATTAGAGGGATTAAATAGTCCGTTCGAATATTGTTTTCCGACATAAATTTCGCGTAAAATAATTCATCTCTTACAAGGCTTTTAGCCAAGTATGTAGTATCCCACCAAAAATCATTTAACGTCTGCCTGAATTTCTGTTCTGTAGGTTTTTTAATGATGGAAACCCGATAAGTGGGCTCTTTCATATTCTGTGTGATGCAGTCTTTATCAATCAAAACTTTATAGCCGATGTCCCAATCTTCACACAATTCATCTTGGTTTATTTCCTCTAAAAAATCAGGGACGCTATACAGTTTGAAATCAACTTTTACATAATCTTCATACAAAACCATTTTCATCGCGTGTTTATAATCGAAGTAGCTTTCGTCTTCTTCAACCATTGCGATTGGATTTCCGAAGTTTAATATCCAGCTTTTGTCTGAAATGTAGTTTGAATTATTCTCAAAAATAAATTCAATATCTAAGTCGCTAAATTCGTCAACAGGTGCAAAAGGATTTGCAAGTGAACTCGTTAGTAGGAGAACTCTTACGTCTTCATTTTTTTCCGACCACTCAATAATTGATTTTAGCTTTTCTTCTCTGACTTTCATTTCGTGCAGTTTCTTTTACTATGTCGTACAACGTTTCGAGGCTTTGCGAAGGAGCGGATTAGAAAGA
Organism: Soonwooa sp. T0.1_25; assembly: GCF_057652215.1. NCBI lineage: Bacteria > Pseudomonadati > Bacteroidota > Flavobacteriia > Flavobacteriales > Weeksellaceae > Soonwooa > Soonwooa sp. T0.1_25. Next base: position 3,801 of record NZ_JBYFBZ010000022.1, read on the forward strand.
CTGACCTTTCAATTTAGCACAGAAGTAGCAAAACCATTTTTCTATTTGCTAATTTACAGTTTAAAAGCAAATAAAAAATGATTTTGCGGATTAAATGCACAAACCTTGAATTAACCACTTAACCCGCTCTTTTGCAAAACCTTTGTTACCTGCTGGCCGTGTTTTCGTTATGCTTATCTGTTTATTTTTATTTTTTTGAAGCGTTGGCAAAATTTAAAACAATTTTTTCAGGTTGGAAAAGCAAGCTCTTTTGCAATTTTGGCTTTGTGTGTTGGCTTGTGCGAATTGCAAATGTGCTTGCTTTAGCGTTGGGCTATTCGTTATTATCTTTTTTACCTATTTGCTTTTTCTTCTTTTCAGGAAGATAGTTTTGATTTGATACAACTTTTTGTCCAGTTTTACTTTCCAGTTCTTTTCTTGCATTTCCTGCAACAGCTCCGCCTTGTTTAGCGGCTTTTTGGTTTTCTTGAAATCCTTTTGGGTTTTGTGTCTTTACTATTGCGGTTGTAGATGCTTCGCCTAACATTGAAAAAATCAACTCAAGGTCAGTCATATGGTCACGCAAATTTTGGCTTTTTAGTCCTTTTACTTTTTTATATTCCGATGGTGTAAGTCCAAATGTTGCTTTAGAAATTTCTGCGGTCAGAATAGCGTATTCTATTTGTTCTTTTACTCCTCTGTTTTTCCATTCGTCTGTTAATTCTTCACGAATAGCAATGCTTCGCATACGTTTTTCAATCCAATCGTCCGAATAGCCTTTTAGTTTGTACAATTCTCTTGTTCGTTGAGTAGCCAATTCTGGATTTTCGATTTCGTCCAAACGGTCAGCACCTACTTGTGCCAACCAAAGTTTAAAAGGTTCTGCTTTTGGAGAGGGAATGGATTGTATGATTCTCAATAATCCTTTAGTGTCAGATGCTTGTATTTTACGTTTTTTACCGTCTGCGGCAGTCATTTCAACTAGGGTACAAATTGTACCCCAGTTGCATTTTAGCTGTTCGTCACGGCTCAACATTCTTTTGATATATTGTTTTACGTCAGCACTTTCAGTTAAAACTTCAACTACGTCTTGAACAGAAAAATACCATTTTTCTTCTGCTTCATTCCAAGTGGAACGTATTTGTTTGCTCTCAAATAATTTGATATTGCCCATAGAGCAAATTTATCAAAATAATACTTTCAAAATCTATGTATTATGCTTTTTCTTGAACTCTTCAATAGTTTTTAAAGCAACAGCATTTTGTGCTTCAGCAGCACTCTCTAAAATCTCTTTTTGTAGTTTTCTTTCTATTTCTGACTTATCATTTAGCAATAATAGTTCATCTTGATGCTTTTTATCTCTAATTTCTTGTTGTTTTGTAAGGTAATCTTGTGTACGTTCTTCTAATTCGAGAGCATAGTCATCTTCTCTTTTTTTAATGGCTCTATCATAAGCACCAGCAGGTGTTGCTATTTTGGCCATTGTGGGTAATATTTCAATAACAAAAAACAAAATTCTCACAAGCCATAAGAAGAAAAGCATACCATCGTTAGCATATTTCGTCCTTTTGATATAGTTGGTTTTATAGATTGGAGCTTCTACTGTACCATTGTTTATTTGTGTAGAATCTGCGATGTATGTAATTTTTCGTTTCGCAGCATTTTCTAAAGCAATGTAATCTCTGATAAAACTTTCCTGCTGTAAAGAATCTAACGTATTTGCCATTTTATCCGCAGTTTTACTTTTTTCCAAAACATTTTTAGTTAATTCGGAAGCGTTTGACTCTTGCTCTATTGCAATTTTGTTCTGTTCATTTACATATTCAGCACATCTTTTACTTTGTTCTTGAAGAATCTTCTGATACTCATTATTTACTTTGCTGAAATTAGCAACAGCGTTTTGATAAGTAGCACTTCTTCGATATGCAGAAGCAGTGTTAGGCTGGTCTGTTCTCAATAGACTATTGTATTTGTTTATTACAGCATCCCTATTATTTCGTTTTGATTTCCACTCTGATTCTAATTGTTTTCTTTGAGTTTCTAAATTACTATAAATAGGGTCTGTGTTACAGTTTTTAGCGTTCTCTCTTGCTTTATTAGCAGAGGTTGTCGCTAAGCTTTCTAAGTCTTTATCCGCATTGATTCCTTTAGAATCTCCCATTAAATCACGATATTCAAGAATTGTAGTTTCCTTGTCTATCATTTTTTGTTCTTCAATTTTATCTCTAAAAATCAGCAATTCAAGTGGTATAGAAATGATAAATGCAATTAATCCAGCAAGAACTGCACGACCTCCAAACTGTACCCAAAAATTTTGTTTAGGATTGTCGGGGTCTTTTTTTAGTGTTACGACTAATGTTCTATCAATACTAAAAATCAACATTCCCCAAATAATTGCAAAAACAATTGCGACAAGAATACTTTTACTAAAATACCAACCAGCATAACCTCCTGCAAACATTGCAAATAAGGTGGTCATAAAAATGGTAAAACCAATGCCCGCTTGTCGATTATAATCGGTAGGGCAATCTTTCAGTATATTGATTTCTGCTCCTGAAAATAACCAGAAGAAATATTGAATTTGTGTGTATTTGTGTTCTTTATTTTTTAGTGATTCGCTCATGTTCTGTCTTAAAGTTTTCAATTAGTTTTTGAGTAGGGTAGTATTTTGATTTACGATAAAAAAAAGTTAGTCCAAATGGCAATATTCCTATAAATAATGTGATAATGAATACAGCAATTGACATCATAGAAACAATATTGTTTCTGAACGAAAAGATGTAAAATGGCTTTTTTAAATAGTAAATCGTCTTATCCAACCAATATTCAGGTATTTGTTGATGGTTCAGGATTGAATGAATTTCAAATTCTGTTTTGAAAAGAAAATTTCCTATAACAACAGTTTGTAAAAAAGCTATAACACAAACGAAAAAAGTAATAGTTAGAATAGTACCCCATTTTCTGTATTGGTGTAACCATTTGTCAATTTTTTTTATCATCACAAAATGAATAAATGAAAAGCAAATAGCCAAAAGCATATTCAGTATGGTGTATGAAAAATTGAATAAAGAAAAGGCTACCCAACCTGCAAAAAATGAAATTGCTATCTGAAACCAAGCAATATACTTAATGAAAGAAGCTCCGTACTGCATTGTCGGACATTCTTCCAATATCGTTTTATCAAAAGCTGATAATTTTAGAAAAGCTAAGCCTATCATTTGTCGTATAAAAAATTTACTAATTTTCTAAATGGATTAAAAGGCTTTTGTTCTTTTTTAGCTTCTTTGAATGCTAACTCAAATGAAGTATTCTCCAATACCTTTTGCCCAAAAGATAAATCAAGATGAGGAAGTTCTATTTTGGGTAAATTGATATTTATTCTTGGTCTTTCATCTACTGTAATATCAATTCTCTTTTCAATATGATTTCCAAGTGGGTCAGAAGCAATGATTTTGAAAAATCTCGTATTTCTTTTTGCGGAAATTTCCAGTTTGTTGTCATTCGTTACTTCTGTTTGAGTTCCGAAGTTGTCTTCGATTATAATCGTGGAAGCATTTTCAATGTCCCAACTTAATTTTATTGGCAAACTTTCTACAACAAATTCCAAATCAGAAGCAAACCTTTTGATTTCAACTCTTTTGAAAACTTGAATCGTAATTTCTTTTTCTTCTTTTGTAACTCCGTCTAATGCAGTAACAATAAGTTTGTAATTGGTGTGGTCTGTAGGTGATATGTTTTTTTCTCCTTTGTTGCCAACTACTTCCATATTACCAGCATAATGCAGTTCTACTTTTTCTGCATTTTCAATATCCCAAACTAATTGTGTTTCTTTCCCAAATTCTATCTTTTGTTGCTTGGAACGAAATTCTTTAATGTTTGGAAGAGGAAGAACGGTTATGTTTAGTTCATTTTCTGTTTTATCAAAGGCATTTTCTGCAAGTAACTTGTATGTAGCTGTATTGGTTGGCGAAACAGAAATAGAATGCTTTCCTGTTACATTTCCGACACCATTGTTTATTGAAATTTTATCATAATTCTCAATATTCCACGATAATTCAATAGTTTTCCCTTTTAGAACTTCCTTTTCATTCGAGCCAAAATTGATTATTTTAGGTGCTTTTAAAAAATGTTCAAAAGACGTAAGATTAAGATAATTATTTTCCGATAAATAGCTGTTCAAAATTCTTGTCAGACTTTTGATAGAATTAGATAGCTTTTGTAAATCATTATAGATTTTAGCATTTGCAAAATCTTCAAAGTCGGTTTCAGTAAACAATAAGTATTGAGTATCTTTCACCTGATACTTGTTCCATAAATTTGAGTTTTCAGAAAGAGCAAGTATTGAAAGATAGATTACCAATTCTGAAAAATAATCCGCTTTTAAAGACGCTTTTCCCGCTTTGAAACGAGAAGGATGTTGATAACCTTTTAATCCTGTAACTAATTCTTTTTGCCCCTCAATTTCAGGAATACAAATAGAATCATAATCTACAAGTTTGATGTTTCCATTTCGGTCAATCAAAATATTTCCTTCTTGCAAATCTCCGTGAGAAATCTTATTATCTCGTAGAGTTTTACACATTTCCAGAAAATCATTAGCAAGTTTAGTTAGTTTGTTTTTGTTGCCTAAATTTTCTTCAAGATATTCTTTTAGCAATTTTCCATCGAGCCATTCCATTCGGATAGTATCGAGTAGATTTCCATTAACTAAAATTCCTTTTTCATCATAGATAAAATCAGCAAAATAGGGTAGTTTCTTTTCAGAAAGATATTTTGATATTTTTCGGTAACGGTCTGTATGTTCTCCCATAGGAACGTGCCAGACCCTAAAAGCCCATTTTTTATTTTGATGCTCCAATTGAAACACCATATTGAAGCCACCTACATATTTAAATAAACTTCCGTCTTTCTTTTTTCTTGGAACAGCACCTTTAAGTTCGGGTATTTTTAGAAAAATCTCCAAATTTTTTACTGCTGTTTCAATATGTTGCATTTCAATTGCCATTCTTAAAATTTGTCAAAAATTGATTTAGTTTTATTTTCTCTAATCACAGATTTAGTTTCTGTTGGCTTATCCCATTTTGCCATAATTTCTTCAATAGGCAATAGCGTTACTTCGTTTCCTTTTATAGCAAAACCATATTGAGGTTTTATGCTTTCAAACTTGTTGTTGAATTGAGAAATAATATTTGGCTGATTTTTAATAATGATGATGTTTTCATCATTTAATCTTGCTTTAAATGTCCAATTATATGAGCCCGTTATTACTGTAAAATCATCAACAATGCAAAATTTATTGTGCATAAATCTGTCTTTTGAGCCATCGTTGATATTGCCGATATATCCTACATATCCTTTATTTTGCAACAATTCTTTAAAATCAACTCGTGAATTTTTGTTGAACTCGTGATTTGCTACTATGATATAAACCTGAACACCTCTGTTTTGAGCCTGAATAATACTTTGGTAGATTTCAACATCAGTAAACCACGCAACACAAATTTTCAGACTTTCGTTTGAAGCCGAAATTTGATTGATGATTTGATTGTGTATATCTTCAAAATAAACCTCCGTCATTGTTAAAACTTATTCATAATGTTGTTTGCATCAGGAAGTTTTACTTCTTTTTTACTTGGCGGATTGGGCTGTTTATTCCATTTATCCATTATGTTTTCTTTGGTAACTTCAAGTCTGTCAATCAGTAGATTTTCTAACGGTTCTAATTGTTGAATGTCGTTTTTCGATAACTGTTCTTTCAATTTATTAGTCAAATCGACAACTGTTTGATTATTATGGAGTAACAAACTATTGATTAAAGCCGATTGATTTACATTAGCGAAATCCTCTTTTGAAAAAAGCAAGTCTTCAGTTTCATAATATTTTACCCACAGATTCGGTTGGGTTTCAAATACAAGCAAGGATAAATAAATTACCAATTCTGAAAAGTAATCCAATTTAGGGTTTACAAACCTATTTGCAGACCGTGATGGATGTTGATAACCGGGCAAACCTTTAATTGAATCAGTCATTCCTTCAAGCGGTTTAATATACATTGAATCGTAATCAATAATTGTTAAACTACAATCGGGATTAACCAAAATATTTCCGTGTTGCAAATCTCCGTGAGCGATATTTTGCTGATGAAAATATGCAACCATTTCTTTAAAATTCTCTCGTACTTTTGAAATTGAAGAAGGATTTGAATGTATATTATCGTTGATAAAATCTTTCAAAGTTTTTCCTTCAACCCAATCCATTAAAACGATAGGATAGATTTTACCATTGATAAGAAGTGCTTCTTCCAAATATTTAAAATCACAGAAATAAGAATTGTTCAGATTTGCTAAATAAGTTGATATTTCCTGACTTCTTCTCTTGGCATCTCCAATATCGGCAATCCAACAACGTACAGCTACTTTTTGGGAATTGCTTGTGTGAAACGGAAAAACTGTTGTGTAACCACCTGAATATTGAATAACACGAGAACCTTTTTGAATAATCGTTCCTCCGATGAGTTCGCTAGCTTTAAAGCTAACTTGCGGATTTCGCATTGCTGTTACTATATCAGTTCTTGAAGGATAAATATTTGCCATACGTTAGAATTTATCAAAAATTGATTTAGCTTTCGGATTGTCGGAAACTATTTTCTGAATTGGTTCAGATGATTTTTCTTCTTTCTGATTTTGTTCTGAAAGACTATCATTTTCGACAGGCGAATTACCCTCAGCTGTGTTTTCTTTTATATTTTCATCAAGCGGTTTTTCCCCCTCTATTTTCTGCTCCGAGTTTTCAATTTCCTCATCTTTAATCTCCTTTGATTGCTCAACTTGTTTAGTTTCCTCTTTTTCAGAATTTTCTTCTTTTGTTAATTGTTCTTCCCCGTTTTCTTCTTCATTTACATTTAAAGAATCTTGAGAAGAAACTTCTTTTTTTTTAGCTTCTTCAAGTTTCTCCGCTTCTTCTTTAACAAGCTCTGACAAAAAAGTTACTTCGATATTAGAATAGGAAAATTCTTTTTTGCCATCGTCAAAAAGTTCAAGTATCAAAATTGCGGAATCATCGTCATTTAATCGGTTTACATTTCTTTCATTTGCAATTGTTTCAAGATATTGTTCTTGGGTTTTGATGTTGTCAAGTGTCTGTTTGGCTTGTTCTGTATTTAATAAAAACCATTCAGCAAGGGCATCGGTCATTAAATAAAAAGTTCCTTCCTTTATTTTTTCTCCTTTAATTGATTTTTTTTCTCCTTTATGAGAACTTCCAATACTTGATAAATAATCAGGGAAGTTGTCAAATACAATAGGTTCGGGTTTAGTGGATAATTTAATTTCAATCTCCGTTGAACCCTTTGGAATGAAAAACAAAAAACTATCTCCTAATGCTTGTGCAATCCATTTTTGGTCAGATTCTAAAAATTGAAGTCCGACCAATGTTGCCAATGCAGGGTCTTTTCTATTGTATTGAGATTTTGTAAACCATTTGGTTTCTGGTTGATTTACAATTTCATCAATTTTGGATTGCCATTCTTTTTGACTTTCAACAATAAATTCATTGTTATCTTTCCAATCTTTTTGATTGACATATTTATTTACTAAAATATCCGACCAAATTTTTGGGAAGAAAGACTTTGAAACTCCATCAGAAATAGAAAACTTATGATGTTGAGTGTTTACTGCATAATTATCCGCACAATCTGAATACAATTCTGATTTCTTACTCGTTATAAATCCTTTTATATTGATTTTCATTTCTTAAATAATTCTGTCTGTTCCTCCAGATGAACCAAAATTGATAAACTTAATAAGAGTTTCGGGACCAGCATTTGAAACAAAACCTCTTGAATCTACGTCTGTTACAAATTCGTGTTTTCTTGCGGCTTCACGATATGTTTCAGGTACTTTACTTGAAATTTTGAAAAGTATTTTTCCTTCTTCGTCTGAAACTTCGTTTTCAGTTGAGGAAAACTTTGTTTCGTTGAATGGTGGTTGTCCTAAATGGACATTGAAAATTAGAGGATTTCCATCTCCAGTATTGATATTCATAATACTGTTTGCGGTTGATATTGTTTTTTCAATATCGTCTATTGGATTACTTCCTGTATATGGCATTCCGTCCGAAACATTTATAATTACGGGTGCAGGATTGTCAGGTTTTTTAGTTATCCAACCTTCTATGAGTTGCTTTGCAAAATCAAGAGCTTCTGCCATTGGTGTTAATCCATTTCGTGGGCAAGTAGGTTCAACATACATAGCCATTTCTTCCTCAATTTCAACTAAACCTCCCGCTCCGTCAGAAACTTTCTTTTTTATTTTCTCAATTCTTAAAGGACTATCAGCAAAAGCACTTAAATAGTCAGAACGAATATCATCTACTGAATTACCACCTTTTCCACCATAACCAATAAGGGATATAAACACTCTATCTTTGATTTTATCTCCAGCACTATTAGTGAAAATTAAGTCATTAATTGTTCTATTGATAACTAGAGAGGTAAACTCTGCTTTGTTCTTTCCTCCTGTATAATCTTCTCCCATAGAACCTGATTGGTCAATGAGAAAAATTATGTAACCAGGATTTGCTGAACTCCATTGTTTTGAATTGTTACTCATAATTTATTCTGTTTTATAGTTAAATTTCAAATTTATCAAAATATATCTTCTGTTAATTACGGTTTTCCGTAATCTGTTTTTTGGCGTTGGCAAAAAAATGGCTCTTTTGGTTTTTTGAAGCGTTGGCTTGCGTGTTGACAAAAACCAAATGTGCCATTTGTGCGTTGGCTAAAATTGTTTTAAAATGTGTGTTGGCAAAAAAAATAAAAATAATTTCATTCGTTGTTGTTTGTTTTCCCGAAGTTTCAATTTAGTACGGCTGTTCAAATCGGCTTGCAGGTAACGGTTCGGGGCTTTGCGAAGTGGCGGAAAATCGAAGCCGAAAGTTTCGATTTAGACGGAACGTAGCAAAAGCCAATTTTTATTTGCTAATTTATGAAAAAAAGCCAATAAAATTGGCTTTTGCGGATTAAAATGCACAAACTTTCAATTTAGACTTAACCCCGCCATTTTGCAAAACCCTTGTTAGCAGCAGAGCTATCTGTTTCCTTTCGCTCGGTTATGCGTTTTACAAAGCATTTCACAGTTTTTTATGTCGGTTGTTCCGCCTTTGCTCCACGCTGTAACGTGGTCGGCATCCATATCTTTTAAACTCCAAATTTTGGTTTTGTTGGCATCGTGTCCAATGCTACAAAGTGAACAATTTGAAGTTCCGTTTTTCTCGGCTTCGTTGGTTTGTTTTGCGTAAACCGATTTTTTGGTTGCTTCGTCAAATACTCGAACGTCAAGCAATTTAAAATCAGTCGAACCGCCCAAAATAAATTCAAAAACACCTTTTCGGTTTTTTACATAACTGTCTGCATAAAGTTCTCGAACTTGTTCCGATACTTTTTGCGGATTGTACGGCTGTTTTCGATAAGTTTCATAAAGTCGTCCCCATTCTAAACCTCGCATTTCGGTTTCCACATCTGTAAAAACGGTTGAAGCCCAATCTATCACGCTGTTAAAGTAGTTTTTGAGTTCGTTTATGTTATCGTCGAAGCGATGTCGGCTCATATAATCATCGATCTGACCCTTACTGACCCAATCTAAAGCACGTTCTAAAAACTCTTGTCGGTTGGCACTTCCCGATACATAAGCACTCCATTTTTGAATATTTGCGTTTTGGCTGTTGCTAAATTCTTCTTTTCCAAGCGTAACAAACGGACCAGAATAAACAGCGTTTAAAAGTTCTTGATTGTTGAGCGGAACGCCTGCAATATTGATAGTTTTAAACCATTCTTTTATTTCGGGTTCTGTTCCCTCGCATTCGTAAATAAGTAATTTTGTGTGCAATATTTTATTTTGAAGTTCGGTTGCTAAACTGCTAAAATATTGTTGCATTCCGTTTTCGTCTTTTATGGCGAATTTGTTGGTTAAAAATCGTCCGATACTTGTAATTCGTTGCTGTCCGTCTAACACTTCAAGATTATCATCATTGATTTTGTTGAAATAAATCAAGCCCAGCGGATAACCATTTAAAATACTTTCAATTACGGCAACATCACGTTTTCCGTCTGCGTAAATATAATTTCGTTGGTATTCGGGTTGAATGGTCAGTTTGCCCGACAAACCAAACAAACCTTTGCCTTCTAATTCGTTGTAAACGAATCCATCGCAAATATCTTTTATGGTAATTTCTGTTTGTAAAGTTGTTTTCATTTAGTTTCTGTGTTTGATAAGCACTCTGCTATAAATTCTTTTTCCGTTAATGTATCCACGGTCAAGTTTTCCAATCCAATCTTGGTTAATCAATTCCGGTAATTTTCCATCTTTCACATCATAATCACTTCCAATAATTTCAAATTGTTCGGGAGAATATTTATCCAGAAAACTAATTGGAACTCCCATAATACCGTTGTAGTCGCTTGGAATAGCATCTGTAAATGAAATATCAATTGCTTTGTAGTTATCATAAGTTTGATAACCATTTTCTTTTATATCCTTGTGTTTGCTAAATTTCAAATTGTCAGCCATTGTCATTAATGCTAATGGTTGATGTCTTTTTCCGTGGTCTATGTTTGTGTACCAACAGCAATTTCTGAATTTTACTAATCCAGTTTCTGTGTCATAAACTCCATCAGCATAATCGTTATTTATTGGAGAAGCGAAATAGGCGTTGCCAGCTTTAAATCCGTTTCCTAACCATATTTTATCTTCTTTAAGTAGCGAAAAAACCTCTTTGTAAGTTATGGCATTCATACTTCCGATGATTACAAACTGTTTGTCAGCTTCGACTATCCAATTTAAAAACTCACGAAAAAGAGAAAATGGAGGGTTGGTAATAATGATATCAGCTTTATTGCGGATTTTTTTAATTTCTTCACTTTTGAAATCGCCATCGCCTTCAAGATATTCCCATTCCAAATCGTTTACGTCAATTTTTCCGTCTTTATTTTTGTCTTGGTCAAGAATAAAAATTTTGCCGTTGGTTACGGTTTTATTTTTGTCGAATTGAGGATTTTCAGTTTCAAATAGAGTAGGCTGATAGCCACCTTTGTAAAGTTTGCTATGAGGTGCAAAACTGGTACTGATGAGTTTTTTTAGTCCAAAGTTTTCAAAATTCTGTGCAAAGAATTTAGTAAAGTTGCTCCATTCTGGGTCGTCACACGGAAGTAAAATTGTTTTACCTTGAAATACGTTTGGATTGTATTCTAAATACGAATTGATTTCACGTTCAATATCGAAATATTGAGTGTAAAATTCATCGTTTTTTGTGTTCTTCGCTTTTGTTAAATTGCTGTTCTTCGTTGTTTTTTCCGCCATCCTTTCCCGTCAGCACACGAAGTCTGAACGGAATTTGTTTGTCGGACGAAGTTTTGTTTCGAAGCCGTTCCGCTAGCTTTGCTGCTAACGGGAAAGGGCTTTGCGAAGTTACGCCAAAAACGAGGCTGCCATAGCTTTGGAGGCGTAATTTTGCAAAACCCAT
>NZ_JBYFBZ010000023.1:0-12125 GCF_057652215.1 Soonwooa sp. T0.1_25
TGGGTTTTGCAAAATTACGCCTCCAAAGCTATGGCAGCCTCGTTTTTGGCGTAACTTCGCAAAGCCCTTTCCCGTTATAGCCAATGGTAGGACGACCGTGCAAACAACGAACAGACGAACAAAATTTAAACGGTAAAACTAAAACAAACTATTTTGAGAAGCGAACAACATACAGACTATATTTCAGACAGGCAACAAGTAAGCCGACACTCATTGCCTACCCTATGTTTTTTATTTTTTTCCCAACGCACATTTGGTTTTGCCCCGACACGCAAAGCCAATGCTTCGCAAAACCAAAAGAGCCAATTTTTCCACGCTCAATTTTGTTACATTAGCAATCCTGAATTTTAATTATGTCAGAATTTAATCGCAGACCTGAAACGAATAACATATTTGAAGGAACTTCTGATGAAGTGATTGAAGTCGTTTTAAAAGTGAAAGACGATTTCAATGACCGCTATAATCGTAATCCTGAAAACAAATTAAGAGCAGAACAAGTAAGAGAACTTCTTTTGTCCGAAAATAGAATCTGTTATTTTCAAAAACAAAAAGCAGACGACAAAAACAATCGTTCACGACATAAAATCATCATTCCTGTTGGAAATGAAAGAGCTCTTGAATTTGTTGCGAGTTTATGGACAGACAAAATTGATACTTTCACAGAACTGTATTCATATAGAGTTGCAAAATTTAAGGAAGTTGGCTTTTTCAACGAACCAACAAAGAATACAGCCATACGAAACTGTAAATTTAAGTTTACTGAAATCGAGAAAAAAGACGGCACTAACGCTAATAGTTTTAAAGAACTATATTCGGCTGTTGAATCAAGCGAAATCCCATTAGTTGACATCAACAAAGAAAAAGACCGTCAAATTTGGCAAAAGTATGTTGTTGCTTTAAAGAAGTTGGTTAAGCAAAAAGAACAAGTTTGGAAAATCCAAAATATAAAAATGCCTTATGCAGAAGCAAGACAAGGCGAAGCCGAAAGAGCAAATTACATTGACATTTATATCAATGAAACTGAACTAAGAGAACAGCTTGAAAAGGACATTTTGGGATTATTCAATGAAAGTGAGTTAGAAGATTATGGAGTAAGCGAAAACAAAGCGTTTATTGAGTTCAAAAATTACAGAGAATTAGGCCAAGAAGAATTGAACCAACTCAAAGAGTTGGGAGATGAATTATTTTACGAAATTTCAAACAACTCCCCATTTCACACCATTTCGGGAAAAATTGATTTCAAGTATGCCGATAATGTTTCAAAAGAAGATATTTATTTGGAAATACAAGACAAACTTGAAACTGAATACCAACTTGAATGTTCAATCAGCAATAACGGTTATATTGACCTAAATGAAAATGACATTCCGCATTTGCGAAAAATCATTGAAGATAATTATTCTCACATACTTTCAGTTCACAAAGACAATATTGTTCAGCTAAAAGTTGATTTTAAAACAGACAATGGATTACAACAACTAATTCAACCGATTAAGCAGAAACTTGATTCGGAAGGATTAGACAGAGCAAGAATTTCCATAACACAAGGCAACAATTTACTTATCGAAGTTGGTGCATTTATTCCAAATCACAAATTCAATTCGGAGGGATTGACTTTCGTTGAATCTGTATCGAGATTTCAAGCTATGAATCCGATTAAAGTAAAACCAATCAACGGAATTGAGCTTGTTGGGAATGTTTATCAAATCAAAAACGCAAGTAAAGAAGATATTGATAATGCACTTGCGTTGCTACAACAAAATTTTTCGGGTGTTTCTTTTCGCAGGTTGCCAACTCAATACTTTTTCAAAGTGAATGAAAAAGTAAACCCTGAAACACTTCGTAATTTTAAAACACAAACTGATTTACAAGGAAAAACAGAATTTGTCTTAGCAAATTCTACGCTTAAAATTTCAGCAGAAAGTAATACAGATTACGAAAACCAATTAAAACGTATCAAACAACAGTTTCCTAGTGCAACTATTGAAGAAAAGACGTTCAACCCAGCATTTCAGATTTTATTTGACACAGATGTTGAATCAAAACGACAAAACGTAATCAACAAAATTCAAAACGAAATCAGAAAAGAAATTGGCAAATCAGTTGATTTTGACACTGTAAAAAAACATACAAGAATTTTATTTTCTTATCAGTTCAAAACAGATGACGAAAGAGATTCATTTAAACAAGCGATTAGCACCGCTTGTTCGGAGCATCGTCATATTTTGTCTTACACTTTTGAAAATCCGTTAGGAAGAACAACCTACGAACTTTTCAAAAATGAAACGCTTGAACTTGAAAAGGAAAAAGAAGTAAGACGAAATGTTAGTCAAGCTACTTTCATTTATCTAAATCCTGCACAAAGACAAAATTTGAGCGAAAAAATTGAACAGTTTGGAGAAGAAGCATTTTTCAAAGAAGGCATACAGATAGGCAGATTAGTAAAAAAAGAAAAAGACCGACTCAAATTCAGAATAACTGACGCTTTTGATGAAATCATTAACGGACGAGAGCAAGACCGTATTGAATTAAGTGAAATCCGAAAAGGTTTTATCAAACCAATTTTCCCAGGAGAACTGACAAACATTGGAAGAATGATTCGGGCAATGAAAAAAGTTACCGAACCAAATACAAGAAACGGCTTTCCTATCAATCAAAACTTGCCAAACTTTTTGTTTGACCCGAATGAGGCAAGGCAATCATCAACTGACCTTGATGAAGAAAAACAAAAAGTTGTTCAGAATCTGAATGAACCTTTGCTAAAAGACCAACCAAAACAACTTGAAGCAGTTGTAAAAACGCTTTTGGCAAAAGATTTGGCACTTATTCAAGGTCCGCCCGGAACAGGGAAAACAACTGTAATTGCTGAAATAATTTGGCAAACACTTTTGCGAGAACCAAAAGCAAAATTGTTGATTACATCGCAAACAAATCTTGCGGTTGATAATGCTTTGGAACGAATTAAAGGTAAAAAATTAGTGCGACCAATTCGTGTTGGAAACATTGAAAAGTTTGAAGATGAGGGAAAAGTGTATTCCAACGACCGAATAAAAAATTGGATTCAGGCAAAAACAGGCTCTAAGGAAGAAAAGCAATATTCCGATAATGCTGTTTGCCAATGGATTGAAAACGTAAAAGATAAATGTAGTAAAGAAGAAAAATATGCAAAGGCAGTTTCCAAATGGAAAAAAGGTTTAGATGAAAAAGACGTATTGATTAAATCAACTTTTTCAAATGCCTACTACGAATATGTAAATGTATTTGCAGCAACGTGTAGCGAATGTGGTAGCCGAAATTTTGGCGACACTTATCAAATGACATTTAATCAAAATTCAGAAAGAAAAAGCGAACCTGAATTTGATTTAGTAATAATGGACGAGGCAAGTAAAGCAACACCACCTGAATTGGTTTTGCCTTTAACGTTAGGAAAAAAAGTTGTGATAATTGGCGACCACAAACAGTTGCCACCAATGATTGACGAAAAAGAATTTGGCGAAGCCTTAGAAGCTGTTGGAGCGAAAAAACTGATTGAAGATTGGACAAAAGAAGATTACAAAGTTTCGCAATTTGAAAAATTATTCAAAAATGCCCCGAAAAACTTTGTTGCAAGTTTGGACACTCAATTCAGAATGCACGAACAAATTATGAATTGTATTTCCGAGTTCTATTCAGACCAAGAAGAATTGGAAAACGGTTTGATTTGTGGAATCAAAGGCGAAATGAACATCGCAGACTTTAATGTAAAAGCAAGTAGGTGGCACGGTATTTCATCAGTTCCTTTTATTGAACAAAAACATCACGCAATTTGGGTAAATGTTGAAACACCAGAAGATAAAGTTGGAACTTCTTATGAAAATTCAGGCGAAATACAAGCCATTCAAACCGTTTTGAGAGCATTAACAAAAGCCGAAGGATTTGAACAATATCAAAATCATTTCAAAAAAGACGAGGATAAAGAAATTGGAATCATTACTTACTATATGCCACAAATGCAAAGCATAAGGAAGGCAATGTATCCACAGTTTACAAAAAATGAATGGCGAAATTTTGAACAACATAAATTTGAAAATGAATTTCAACTTCCGCTTAGAATAAATACAGTTGACCGTTTTCAAGGTATGGAACGAAATATCATTATTGTTTCAACGGTAAGAAGCAACAAACAATACAAGGAAGAAAGAGGAAAGAAAATTCCTATTGACAACAACAAATATCCTTTTGCATTAGGGTTTGCAAGAGAGTTACAGCGTATCAATGTTGGTTTTTCAAGGGCAAAAAGATTACTGATTGTAGTCGGGAACGAAAAACATTTTTCGCACAAGCCCGAATATCAACAAGCTATTCAAAAAATGCACAGAATTGACATTGCACAAATTCAAAACCTTATTAAGTAGTGAAGAAACGATTATCAAAAATAGCGAGAGATTTTAAAAGCCATATTTCTGATGTGGTTGAGTTTTTGCGTGTAAATGGTTACGAATGCGAAGAAGACCCCGAAGTAGAATTTTCAAATGAAGTCGTTGAATTTATTGAAAATAATTTTCCTGCATTTCTATCAGAACGCAACAAAGAAAATCTAAAACAAACACCAAAAAAGAAAGAAAAAAGCAATGATTCTATTTTAAGTGAACAAGTTCCTTTGGAATTAAAAATCATTGAATCGGCAAGCAAAGAGAAAAAACTAATTGAGCGAATTATAGGTTTTACCGAATTTGATTGGCATTACACCATTGCAAAATTCAAAGGCACTTGCTCACAACCTGTTGATTTCAATTTGTTTGATTTGGTGCTTTGCGATTTGCTTTTAACCGAACAAATGTCGGCTGAACAAATTGGCAATATTCTCGGTTTTGACATTCAAAAAGACCCTGCCGAAAATGATATTCTTTTAAAAGCAATCAAAGATTTGAAAGCAGATAAAATGCTTGATGGAGATGAAAGTATTTTATGGCTTACTGATGTCGGTATTGAATACGCAAAAAATGGTGTGAAATTCTCAACATTTACTAGAGATTTTGATTTGTATGTTGATAATATTGGTGTTGCAAAAGAAAAAGTAAAAGAGATTTTCAGTAACCTAAAAAGTGAAAAGCAAGCTACATTCAACAAAGATTTTCTTCCAAAAAACATCGAGGAAGTAAAACCAATAGCAGAACTACAAGCCCCAGAAATTCATTTTCCTAAAAAGAATTTTTTGTTACAAAAATGCACTCCAGTAGGTGCTGAAGGTTATAAAGCTAGAGTTTGGGTTGTGTTATTGGAAAATTTCAGAGATAACACATTAAGGGCAATCGTCTATGACGAAAAGCAAAATAAAGTAATTGACACTTTATCCGAAGCATTGGACAAACAAGATGAAATAAAAGCCGAATTACTTGAACGTTTAGTAAAAGTTGATGATGAAATTGAATTTACTAATGAAGAAAAGCAAAAAGAACAGGTTGAAATTGAACAAGCGTTAATTCATAAACAAGAAGAAATTGACGAAGCGATAAACAACCAAGACACAACCAAAATAAAAGAAATAGAAAAAGAAGTTGAATCAATCAAAAGACATTTCAGCTCTTTGGAATTTGAAGTTGAATTGAAAAAACTCTTTGACACAACTTCCGACACAATTTTAATTCAAAGTCCTTGGGTTCGTGATTTTGCTTTCAAAAATAGAGTTCCGTTTATCAAAGATTATTTGCGTAAAGGCGGTAGAGTTTACATTGCATATTCCGAAAATGAAAGTTTTGGAGGCGAAGATATGGTTCAAGAAGAATCAAAGAAAT
The DNA here is from genome assembly GCF_057652215.1 of Soonwooa sp. T0.1_25. Taxonomy (NCBI): domain Bacteria; kingdom Pseudomonadati; phylum Bacteroidota; class Flavobacteriia; order Flavobacteriales; family Weeksellaceae; genus Soonwooa; species Soonwooa sp. T0.1_25. The sequence goes on from NZ_JBYFBZ010000023.1 coordinate 5,775, forward strand.
TGCTTGCAGAATTAGACAAGAATTTGAATTTCTATTGTTGTGAATTGCCAGCATTTCATTACAAAAACGTTTGGTTGGTAAAGGAAGATAACAAGAATAGTTACTATTCGGGCAGTTACAATATTCTTTCATTCTTTGTTCATCAGAATATGAAAAATGTTCGTCAAGAAAAAATGACGAGAATGGATTGGGACAGCGAATTAGAAGAACAATATTTTGAGGTTTTCAAAAAGTTTGGATTGAAGTACATCAATTCGGCAATAGAAGATTTTAATACACTTTGTAATAACCCACCAACAAAAATTGACAGAGATTATTTGCAAAAACTACGAACTGTTGATAACAGTAAATTAAAGCCATTTAAAGGAATTGGAGTTGAAGAATTTGACGGAGCTTTAGCTTCACTTGAAAATACTAAAACTGAAAATCTCAATTATTATCGAAAAATATTTTTTGAAAACGAAATAGAACGATTTGAAAAACAGGTAAATGAACTTTCACAAAAACCAATTTCAATAGACAGAAAGAAAAATCTGCAAAAAGAATTTGAAAAGGTTAGAGATGAATTTGTTGATTTACTTGATTTGCAAATGAAAAAAGAAAAAGATGTAACGGATATAATAAATAACTTAAAGGTTTTCAGTCCACAAATCCACCAAAAACAGCATAACCACAACCACAATAAAAACAAAAAGAGAAAATAATTATGTCGTGTTTTGAATCATCAACTTTTTTGAAAAATCCTGATGTAATGAATCAGGAAATTCTTATTTCAGCTTGCGACAAGTTGGGTTGGAAATATTCTGTAACCGCAAACGAATTAACCGTTTTTCAATTAAACTCAAATGAAAATTTGAGAGGCGAATATGCAATGAAAATTGTTGGTAACAAAGTTACTTACAATACTTACTATTTGCAGAACGCTAAAAGTAAAGTTCAGGAATTGCAAAACACATTTTACGAGTTGAATGTAAAATATGCAGAGGAATCAATAATTCGAGAGTTTAAAAAGCAAGGTTGGACTTTTAAAAGTAATAATAAATTCAAAGCAAATGAAAACGAAAAAGTGAGTTTTTATATGGTTGGACGGAGTAAACTAAATGATGAAACCGAGCCAATTTCACAAATAAAATTTACGATTTTTAAAGATGGTTCTGTAAAAACAGATAGCGACTACATTCCAAAAGACATTCACGAATTAGCCGACAAAGCAATGGAATCTTTGGAAAGCATTTTTGGAAACAAACGAGAAATTAACGGAAAAGAAATTCCATTGAAATACAAACACAAAACATTTTGCGAAAGCAAGAAAACAATCTCAATTACTAAAAAATAATGGCACAGATAACAAAAAATAATACCGATACATTCGGACAAATTCAAGATATGCTGAAAGCCTATTACCCGATTTTATACTTGACTACTTTTGAGTACGACCGAACGAAACAAAAATTGAGAGGTGTTGCGAAAAATCTCAACAAGAATTTTCAATTCTATGAATGGAATTGTGTTGATGGTTTGGGTAAAAGAGATTTGAACGAGGGTGGACTTACGCCATTTGAAAACGTTGAAGAACCCGAAGAACTTTTAAAACACATTTCTAATCAAACAGAAAAAGACGATAATGAAATTTATGTTCTTGAAGATTTTCACGACTTTATGTCCGAAAGAAATATCAAAATTCAACTACGACAGTTAGCCGAAAAATTGAGATTTTACAGAAAGCATATCATTATTGTTTCTTCTGTTTTAAATTTGCCTATTGAGTTAGAAAAATATATTACCGTTCTTGAGATGCCGTTACCAGGCAGAGTTGATTTGGAAATTGTTTTGAATACGGTTTCCAAAAATGCTAAGAAAGAAATTGACAACGACCTTAAAAAGAAACTTATTGATTCTGCATTAGGAATGACCGTTATGGAAGCGGATTTGGCTTATTGCCTTGCCGCTGTAAAAGATGAATTTGGAATCAATTCGCCAAGAACCGTTGCTTTTGAAAAAGAGCAAATCATCAAGAAAAGTGGATTGCTCGATTATTTTCAAGTTAATGAAAGTTTGAAAAGTGTTGGTGGAATGAATAATCTGAAAGATTGGTTAGAAAAACGTAAACAAGCATTTGATTTCAAAGCACAAACTTGGGGACTTGCAGAACCAAAAGGGCTTTTGCTTTTAGGTGTTCCAGGTTGCGGAAAAAGTTTGACAGCAAAATGTATTGCTTCACTTTGGAATATGCCTTTGTTACGACTTGATATTGGAAAAGTTTTTCAAGGTGAAGTTGGAAGTAGCGAAAGTAATATTCGCAGAGCCATTGCAACAGCCGAAGCGGTTGCACCTTGCGTTTTATGGATTGACGAAATTGAAAAAGGACTTTCAGGCGTTCAAAGTAGCGGAGCGACAGACGGAGGAACAACCTCACGAATTTTCTCAACTATTTTGACTTGGATGCAAGAAAAAACACAACCTGTTTTTGTTGTAGCAACAGCAAACGACATTTCTCAATTACCACCCGAACTTTTACGCAAAGGACGATTTGACGAAATATTTTTCGTTGACCTTCCTTCGGAAGAAGATAGAAAAAGTATTTTCTCTATTCACTTGACAAAAAACAACCAAAAACCCGAAAATTTTGGGTTAGATAGATTAGCCAAAGAATCAAAAGGTTTCAATGGTGCTGAAATTGAAGAATGTGTAAAAGAAGCAATGTTTTCAGCTTATACCGATAATACAAACGAACCCAAATTGCAAATACTTCATTTGCTAAATTCAATAAAAGACACCGTTCCGCTTTCCAAGACAATGAAAGACCAAATTGAATTTTTACGCAAATGGGCTAACAGCAGAGCGAAACAAGCAGGACAGTTAAACAACGAGGATTTAAAAGGCGAAGAAGAAGTTCCATTGACAAAAGTTGAGAAAGAACTAAACAGAAGTTTTGACTGATGAAAAAGCAATCGCACAAAAGCAAGTACATTTGCAAACCGCACAAGCCAACACACAGACCAAAGTTTGTAAAAGAGCTTGCTTTTCGCCATCGCTGACAAAATTGTTTTTAAAAAATTTCCAACGCTTCAAAAAAAAATAAAAAACGCAACACTTAGCCGACACTTAATGACACGGAAACCTCATATTGACAATGGTTTACAAGGACGATGAAAATCACCACTGGCTATAACAAGGGTTTTGCAAGAGAGCGGGTTTCGTGCTTCGGTTGAAACTTTTTTTTGTAAATTTGAACACTCGTGCTTCGTATTAAAGGTAGTGCTAAAAATCCGCTCCCTCGCAAAGCCCCGAGACGTTATGTGAAACTTAAAAACAACGAATGCTGAAAATCAATCCATTTATGTAATTTTGAAGGACTGATTCCCTTTTAACTCCATAAAAGTAAAACCCAAAGCATTTATATTAACATCCGCCAAAATAATTCCATTCGGAGCTATGTTTGAAATTCTATTAAACGCATTTACAGCATTTATATTAACCGGAGCTATAGGCTGTTTATTTGAATAGCAACAAAATTTATTCGTAAATGAATTAATAAATAAACTAATTTGGGGAACAGCATTCAATTCAGTTAAAGTAGACAACAATTGACTTTTTGCTTTCTTACGAACTTTTGTTTTAGGCACCCTGTCCTTCAACTCATTCAGTATAAAATAGCTTTTATCCGAGTTAGTAAATACTATTAAATCACATCTTTCTTTCCCAGTATGAAAAGAGTTTGGCAAATCAGCTAAAAACTTATCATAATCAATTACAACTACTTCCTTAGCATTTCTATTAACATATTTGGACATACCATTATTCATAAAATTATGAATGACAATGTTTCTAGAAATATCATCTATTTCAAAATAGTTATAATTATTTCTTTTTTCAGATTTTTTTGGAGTATAAGCTATTGAATGATACTTTGCAAAATATTTGTAAAGAAAATTACTCATTATCTAAATCATTATATTTATCATAAATTTTATTAATTGTTTCAGATAAAGGATTTGTATCGACCAATCTCTCATTTAATGCAATTAAACTCTGAATCTTGCCATCTTCAACCTGATAAACAGCTAAATCTTCATATTTATACTTAGCTCCATCGTTGACTTTATCATACGATTTAATTAATAAATTTAAATGATTAATAATATATGGACTATGAGTTGATATAAATAGATTTGTATCATATCTATTTACCATAAAACAATCTTTAATTACTTCTTCTATTAATTCAAATTGAGCATCAGGATATAAACTCAATTCAGGCTCTTCAATATGAATATAAATTTTCTTACTTATGTCTTTTAGATTTTTGATTGGTCTAAAATCTGTAATACTATCCGTTTTTGACAGATATCCCAATACTGATCTATTAAATGCATCTTCAAAATCAAAATGTTGAGTAAAATATTTTGTTATTAAGGAAATTGGTGTCGAGGTTTGTGTTCCAGACGAACTATTTCTAAAATCAATCTCAAATTCGTCATCTTTAGATGATATTTTATATTCTATTCCTTTGTGAGATTTCTTTACAAAAAATTTTAAATCTAAATGCGGTAAGCTTATCTGTCTTAAAGCATCGGAAGCTAATTCAAAGTCTTTATAAACTTCATGAAAATAAAATCCTAAATATACTCCTGCTAACGATGCTCCTCTTGAAGCCCATAAAGGAATAATGTTTCTGTTTTCGGTTATAAAACTGATTTTATTTAATTGTATGTTTTTTGAAGATATCTTCTTTGAACAACTATATTTATTTCCTCTCTTTTCAGAATTAAAAGTTAATTCTATAATCTCACCATCATTAAATTCAACTTTATAAGTGATTAAAGTGTTCTGTTTTACATATTCATCTAAACCACTATCTCTTAAATTCTTCAAGATATTAATTCGAAATGGAGTCCTTGACATTTTACTGTGATATAAATAAGATCTTATATTCTCCATTTTAAAAAGATATCTAAACAAAGAAACACATTTCATTAGTGTACTTTTACCACTTGCTGATTCACCTATTAACACAGTAAATGGTTTAATATCCTCAATTCTTATGTCATTAATAGGACCTAGATTCTGTACAACAATAGTTTCTCTCATTTGAATATAATATAATTGTCAAAAATAGATTTTTTCATATGATATTCCTAACAAAACACTATTAAATAGATTTTTAAAACACATATACAATTTTACTTTTCCAAAATATTCCAAAGATAAGCTTCACATAACATTGTATTGGCAAAATGCGGGGAGAAGTCTTAGTTGAACTTTTTGTGATATTTAGCCGCCAATATTTTCCAATTCCACATTTTTGTTTAACTTAGTTCCATTGAAAAAATATTGGCTACGAGTGGTCTTAACTTGAACTTTTCGTTCTTCGAAAGCCCGCACTTCGCCAATACTTTTTCCGTTAGGCGACATTTTACAAAAATTCTGCATTCAAATCAAAATTTGAAATATTTTACTTATCTTTGGCGTTAGTAACGTTAAAAGTATGATTGTAAATTTTGGAAATAAAGAAACTGAGAAAATCTGGAACGGAATTGTTTCCAAAAAACTTCCAAGAGAAATTCAGGAGATTGCACGGCGAAAGTTGAGAATGATAAATAATTCGATTGATGTAACTGACTTAAGAATTCCACCTGCAAATCGACTTGAAAAATTAAAAGGAGATTTAAAAGAATTATATAGTATAAGAATTAACAATCAATGGAGAATTGTTTTCAAATGGGAAAATGGCAATGCTTTTGAGGTTGAAATTATGGATTATCATTAAAATCAAAAAAAATGGAAAATTTAAGAAACATAACACCAGGAGAAATTTTATTAGAAGAATTTTTAATTCCTCTTGAAATTTCGCAATATAGATTATCAAAAGATTTAGAAATTCCGCAAACAAGAGTTTCGGAAATTATCAAGGGAAATAGAAGAATTTCCGCAGATACAGCAGTAAGACTTAGTGCTTATTTTGGAAATTCTGCAAAATTTTGGCTTGGACTTCAAGATGATTATGATATTGAAAATGAATTATCTGAAAAATCAAGTGAAGTAAAAAGAATTACTAGAATCAGAAAAGATAAAGAAAAAAACGTCGCCTAACATTGTATTGGCAAAATGCGGGGGAAAGTATAAAGTTGAACCACTTCACTTTTTTTTGCCGCCGCTGCTTTTCAATTCCGTATTTTATTTGTAAGTTTACTTCATTGAAAAAGCATCGGCTCCGTTTGGTCGTTCTTGAACTTTTAGTTCTTCGAAATCCCGCACTTCGCCAATACTTTTTCCGTTAGCAGAAATCCTAAAAACAAATCTTGTCAATAATTTTAAATTTAATTTTCCCAATTTGGGAATTAATTTTTA
>NZ_JBYFBZ010000024.1:0-9149 GCF_057652215.1 Soonwooa sp. T0.1_25
CCATTCTATAATTGTTCTTAACTTTTCTTCTCTGACTTTCATTTTGTTTGGTTCGGTTTTACTATGTCGTACAACGGGAAAAGGCTTGGCGCAGTGCGGGCTTAATTGAACGGAAAGTTCAATTAAGTCCAACCGGAGCCAATGCTTTTTCCGTGGAACTAACTTAAGAAAAATTTGTGGAACGGAAAAGCAGTGGCGGCTAAATTTTTCAAGTAGTTGAACTTGCTCGAATCCCCGCATTGCGCCAAACCTATGTTACCTGCAGTTTCTTTTAGAATGCATATCCAAATGAAAAACCTAAAGCCGGATAAAATTTACTATTTTTATAATCCAAGTCATAACCATTTCCAAGTCCGGCATAATATCTGAAAATGAAATGATTTCCTAATGGCAACTGCTGTCCAAATTGCAATTCATTTAGCCAACTTTTTCCAACTTGTGGGCTATAATAGTCAGTTCCACTAAAATGAAATTTAGTTTGATAAGCAATAAAAGTTCCAGCATTATTTTTTAAAGAATGTCCTTTTTCTTCGCGTCTTTCCCTATTTAAATAACATCTTAGTTGACCTCTTGCAAAAATACTGTTGCTATTTTTACTCCATTCATATGAAATGCCATTATGCCACAAATCTGTAATTCCGCCCCAACCAAGATTGACATCAGCCAAAAACTTGTCACTCAAGGGAATTTCAGTTCCAACTGATATTCCTTGGATTCCAAGTTCGATTTTGTAATTGTTTTCTAATTTAGTTTGTGCGTCTGTAATTTGTGATAATAAAATCACTCCTAAAGTTAAAAAGATTCTCTTCATTAAATTATAATTATTTAGTTTTTAATTTTTTACGGTATTTGTTTTGAAATTGCAGGTAACGGAAAACGGCTTTGCGATGTGCGGGATTGATGCAACTAAAAGTTGTATCAGTACTTCGCTGAGCAAAGACTTTTTCCACGAAGTAAATTAAACAAAAAAAGTGAAGTGGAAAAGTATTTGCGGATAAATTTCACAAAAAGTTCAACTTTCTCTAAACCCCGCATATTGCAAAACCGATGTTAGCAGAAGTATTTTTTATATTGTATTTCTCTTTATTTTACCTCTTTCGTATTTAGCAATCATTTTGGCTTTGTAATCACTATAATCTCTTTGATGTAAATTTATTTTATTTTGTTCAATTCTTTTGAAATTATTGTCAAAGTCTCTCTCAAAGGTTGGTGGAGAAATTGCTAAATCGTGAATTAGTTGTGCTAATGCAATTATTAATTTTTTCTTTAATTGTAAAGTTACAATATTTTCCAACCTTAAATCTCTTGTTAAGTTTTGAGAAATATTTTTTAAGTCATTAGTAAAAGCATATTTCCATTGACCGTGAGCAATTCTATTTCTTAATTCTATAGATGCAAGTAAATCAGTGCTGATCAAGTGTTTCAGTTCAATATATCTTGTTCTTGGAGTGAAACTTAATTGTGAAGTTATGTTTGAATTTCTATTTATTCCATAAGCCTTGCAAATAGATATTTCTAAAGCAGTTATCCATTTGTCACTTAAAGTACTTGCAGTAATTATTGACTCTCTCTCATTTTCATTAAATCCGTTACGTTCATAAGCAAGTTTTAGAATTCTTACCTCTGTCCAACAAGTAACTAAATACGAAAGTAGTTTTGTGTATTTATATTCATTTTTTGATTGTTGCATAGAGATATACCTTCTCAAATCAAGTTCGATTAACTTAATTCCACCTTCTATTTCTGAAATATTTTCACAATGTTGTTTATAAAACATAATTTAATTTTTAACGACGCAACTGCCAAAGAAAATTGTAAAAAATTCGCTTTGGCAGTTGGGAATCGAACCCAACTAGATAATACTTGCGTATTGTGTTTCCATTACACCATCACCCAAAAGTTTTTCTAGCGTCGTTTTATAATATTTCTGCTAACGGAAAAAGTATTGGCGAAGTGCGGGCTTAATTTGAACAAATGTTCAAGTTCAGACCAAACGAAGCCGATGCTTTTTCAGATTGTCTAAATTAAGGAAAAAAACAATATGAAAAGCAGCGGCGGCTAAATATTTCTGCTTTTTCTATTTTACATTTAACCCCGCATTTTGCCAATACAATGTTAGCTGTAGTATTTTTTAAATCTTTTCAAAGTATTTTTGCAAATTTCTATTCGATGTTCCGTAGCTGACAATTTTAATGTTTAAAGGAACATTTTTGAACTTTTCAATTGCTTTTTGCATTGATTCTAATATCCAATACTCTTCATTACCAAAAGCACCGCCACCAACTAAGGTTAAATAAACCAAATTTGAATTATTTTTTTCCATATTTATCATTCCGGAATAAAGAGTTGCTTCGTACAATGCTTCAAGAATTACTCTAGAAAAGTATTCCCAATAAAATGATTCGATTTGACTGTATGCAACTGGTAATGCAGAACAATAAATTTGGGATATCAAATGCTTTGTATCTGAAATAGTAACTTCAGTGTTCCACTGTATTCCAACTTTAAGTTTCCCTTTTAGATTTTCACGTTCATTGTCGCTAAGATTTGCTATTTTTTTATTAATTGATAAAAGCCCTTCCTGACTTAGTAAAGCGTAACCATTTTTCATTTTCCATAGGTTCAATCTTTCATTTTCTAGTTCTCTTCCTATTAAGTCTAAACAATCTATTTGATTATCATCTGATTGTCCAATTTTTCCATTTACTTCTACAAAATAATTTCTATAAATTGTTCCTGCTCCACATGAGATTGCACAAATAGGACCTTGAGTTCTATCATATTCATATCTGTCGATGCCCATTTCTGGGGTAATGTTAGGGTTTATCATTTCAAGTAAATTAAATTGAGAAGCCACTTGAAATAAAGCGGTTGCATTTTCAGGACGACAATGCAAATCTTTTACGTCACCGACAATTTCATTTACTTTAATTTTATCCTTGTAATTATTAATTTGAGAGTTTTGATTTCTCAATTGTTCCAACGTTGAAACTTCTAATTTACCAAAAGTGAATTTTCTAGAATTCTCTGAAGAGATAAAATAATCGTTCTCAATTATTAATTTATTTCTTACATCTTCTGGAAAATCCTCTTGAAATCCTGTTAATTCTTTGAACCACATTTTGTTAAATATTACAGCTAACTCTCAAATATACGCATATATTTCAATTTTACAAATATATTTTTTTGTTAGTTAATAGGTCTTTGCGATAATATACAAAATGCGCATTTCGTTATAACAATATGTGTTTTGCGCAAGTTTTTTGATTGCGCATTTCAGGTTGCTTGAAAAAAAATTTTAATCTCAAGCAACCTTTTCCATTTTTTTGCGTCTAATAGGTAAGAGTCTATGAAAGATAATTTTCAACATATTTTTAATCTTGTCCAAAAAGGTGATAGACAAGCACAAAAAATGGTATTCGATATGTTTTCGGATCGCTTACTTTTTGTGGCTTCTAGTTACGTTGGCAATTTGCACGATGCCGAAGATGTGTTGATGGAAGCGTTTTTCAAGGCTTTTACAAAAATAGAAACGTGCCAAAATTCCAGTGCTTTTTCGGCGTGGTTACGAAAGATTGTCGTTAATGAGTCTATTTCTTTTATCAGAAAAAAACAGAATATTCTCTATGTAGATTCTGATTTTATTGAAAATAAAGCTGAAAATTTTACGCATGAAGTTTTAGAAAATGAAGACGAAATTGATTTGAAAGCGTTAATGGATGCAATGCCAACTGGCTACAAAATTATTTTTAACCTCATCGTTTTTGAAGAGAAAAAACATAAGGAAGTGGCAGAAATCCTTAACATAAGTGAAGGGACAAGCAAAAGTCAATACAGTAAAGCTAAAAAGTTTTTGGCAGATTTTATTTTAAAACAAAAAATTGAAAAGCAAAATGTTGAAAAATCTTAAATCTCAATACCATCAAGAAGAGCGCTTCGTGTCTCCAAATCTTTGGGATAGATTGGAACAAAAACTTGACGATGAAAAAGTAGAAGCGCCTAACAAAACTAAACTAAATTTTAGACTATTATGGTGGTCGGTTGCGGCTGTTATCATTTTAGTTTTATCAATCTTTATTGTTGATTCAAATAACGATTTTGAGAATATCAGTCCTAAAATTGTTAATCAGAACAAAGTTGAAACTCAGCAAAAAGAAAAAGATTCAAGACTTAAAAATCCTGAAAAAGTCGAAAATAAATTAGTCGAGGATCAACTAAATATACAAGTCGAAAATTTAGTTCAAATTCAAAATAAACCAATAAAATCGGAAGAAAAACCAATTGTTTCTTATGATGATAATTCAATTAAACCAATTGTAATTCCAGAAGAAAAAGTACTTGCCGAAGCAGCGAAAACTCAACCAACCAAACCTGAAAAGTATGTCACTTCCAAAGATTTACTTTTCGGTGTAGAGTTGGAAAAAACAAGATCTGATCAACAAAATAATCAAAAATCAAAAATGGGAATGAACAATCTCAAACATAAAAAATCCAATGAGGATTTTGACGATCGTCTTTCGCCAAAATCTATAAAAATTCTCGGTTTTACCATATTTGACAAAGATTCTGTTACTAAAAAATAAACTACCTATATGAAATCAAAAATCCTAATTTTAGCTTTGCTTTCAGGCTTTGCTACAGCACAAACTACGCTCGAAAATCAAATCAAAACTTATTCTAGTTCTCTCGAAAGTATAATTGCTTCTGAAAAAACAAAAATGCGTGACGAAATTGCGGTGGTCGAATCGGCATATGACGAAGGCAAAATCACTAAAGAAGAACTAATTGATCAAAAAAAATCGATATCGGAGAAATATGAAACGATTATCAACGACAAAATCGAAGCTCAACGTAGCAAAATGGACAGCATTACAAAATCTACCGTTGTAGCGTCTGTGTTCGGAATCAACGCAAAAAACAACTCGAACAATAATGTATACACCAACAGTAGCGGAATTGTAAGTGTTGACATCAATGCAACAAAAAATAAAAACAACCCAAAAAAATACATTAATACAACCTCGACAAGTATTAACTATGCCTTCCTAAATTTAACCAAAGACAAAGGAAGTTTTAATCCTTTCGAGGACGATTCGCAAATGCGCTTTGGGAATTCTCACAGTTTCGAGATTCAGTTTCGTCGCGATATGCAATTGGGAAATGAGGCTAGTCCGTGGTTTTTCCGTTACGGTATTGCTTATCGTACTGATACTTACATGCCAAAACGTCCGCAAGTTTTTGTCCAGAATAACCAAGAACTGTATTTAGAAAATTTTGAAAATGGAAGTTTAAAACGTTCCAAACTGCGTAATGTATATTTGACTTTACCCGTTGAATTTCAGGTAGTATTAAATCCGAAATATAAAGAATATGAAGGGAAAACTTATATTGATGCTCGCAAGAAGATGTTTAAAATTGGACTTGGTGCTTATGCCGGAATCAATACAAGAAGTATCGTTAAGGTAAAATATTACAATCCAGAAGGCAAGTTCGATAAGTACCAATACACTTTGGATGATGGCGTTAATAGTTTTTTATTTGGAGGAAAATTGACACTTGGCTATGGAAGTTTTAACTTATTTATTAAAAAAGATTTTACCCCGATTTTTAACGACAAATCGATTTTACCAAGTAAAAACGGCATCCAAATCGGTATCGAATTAGTAAATTTAGATTTTTAAAATGATTCTGAATTCTGTTATTAAATTTTTCATATTTATTCTCGGATTTATTCTGTCTGTGGTGATGATTTCAGCACAGACAGAGATTTCTGGACAAGTTTTTAACGTTGATAAAAAAGCTTTGGCTTACGTCAATATCAGTGTTAAAACTTCGGAATCGGCGACTGTAACTGATAAAAATGGTTTATTTAAATTAATTTTTGAAAAAGATCCAAAAACCAATGATTCTATTGTTTTTTCTACAGCTGGATTTGTCGATAAGCAAATTAGCTTTCAAGATTTAAAGGAGAATCCGAATGTTATTTTGGACCAAAAACAAACGGATCTTAATGAAATTGTTGTAAAATCTATTAAATTAAATGATAAATTAATTGGCGAGAAAAAGCGTCCAATGTTGACGTTTACGAAGTTTTTTAATCAAAATACGCCAACGGCTGAGCAGGGAAGTGTTTTCCAAGTTTATAGCACAACCAAGATCAAAGCCTACAATTTCTACATTATGCCAAGTTCACGTTTTGAAGAATTGACTTTAAAACTAAATATTTACAGTCTCAAAAATGGTTTGCCGCATCAAAATTTGTTAACGGAAAATATTATTTATCAAACTAAAACAACGGGTTGGCAATGCATTGATTTCTCCAATTATCGTCTTCTTTTTAAAAATGAAAAAGAAATTGCGATAACGCTTCAATTGGTTGACTATAAGAAGTTAGCGAATGAAGATTTCGTCTTTGGGGTTTCCGCCAAAAAAAAATTGGGACAGAATCTTTGGTACCGTTATCAAAGTCAAGGAAATTGGGAACGTGCGACTGGACAATATATCGCGAACATCGAAGTCGCTTATAACAAAACACCTCAAGAAAAAGAGATTGCAACTTCTACTGAAACACTAGACAATCTCGATGATGAAAAAGCGAAAGAAAAACTCGCGATCATGAAATATAAAAATGAAGCTCAAAATTCTAATTTTGGACGCAACAAATCGGGAGAATTTTTAGTCGTCAAAGATGCCAAAATCTATTACGAAACTTATGGTGAAGGACCAGTTTTGGTTTTACTTCATGGGAATGGTGGCAGTATTACGGATTTTTATAAGCAAATTCCTTTTTTTGAAAAACATTTTAAAGTTATTGCGATTGATACGCGCGGACAGGGTAGAAGCACGAATCTTTCGAAGCAAGATTACTCATACGAAGGCTTTGCTGATGACTTGTTTGAGGTGGTGAAACAACTTAATCTTTCGAAAATCAAAATTATTGGTTGGAGTGATGGCGGGAATACTGGTTTAATCTTTGCTAAAAATCACCCAGAATTGATTGATAAGTTAGTGACAATTGGCGCCAATCTTTATCCCGAAGGCGTTGACGAATCATTGTTAAATGAAATTAAAAATGATTTTGAAAACGAAGATAATACCGATGATAAAAGACTTCTGAAGCTAATGTTAACACAACCAAAATTAAAACCTGAAGATCTTAATCTCATAAAAATACCGACCTTGGTCGTGGCTGGAGAAACTGATATTATTAAAAAAGAACATACCGACCTTATTCAAAAATCCTTACCAACATCAGAACTTTTGATAGTTAAAAAGGCAGGACATTATGTTCCGTTCGAGCAGCCTAAAATTTTAAATAATGAGATTTTGAAATTTTTAACCAAATAGCTTCCATATATAAAACGGATTGCGATTCAATATTAAAAACACATTTTTATAGATGTGTTTTTTTTCGTATTTTGGCGAAGCATTTTACAAAATGAAAAATATACAGTTAATAGGCGTTATCTTAGTTATTGTGGGAAGTTTTCTCCCATTATTACGCATTCCGTTAGTTGGCAACTGGAATTATTGGAAGATTGATCCTTATCTATCGGGTATTATCTGGACTCTGTCAGCTTTAGGATTATATTTTATTCAAAAAGAGAAACTAAAAGCGACAAGAATAGTTGCAGGAAGTCTTATCTTTTTGTTCATTTTTACAATTGTTGCCATTAAGCTAAAGTCACTTTATTTTTTTGCCTTCCTGCCGTTTAAGTCGTGGCAAAGTGCTTTTGCAGGAATCGTAAAATTATCGTGGGGATGGTTTTTCGAATTTGTAGGTGCAGCATTAATGTTTTTCGGAATTAATAAAAATAAAAATTTAAATAATTAATATTAAAAATAATGAAAGAAGTATTTATCGTTTCAGCGGTGCGTACACCAATGGGAAGTTTTATGGGAAGTTTGTCATCAGTACCAGCAACTAAATTGGGAGCAACTGCGGTTAAAGGTGCTTTAGATAAAATCGGGATGGATCCTAACGCGGTTCAGGAAATCTATATGGGTAACGTTTTGCAAGCTGGCGAAGGACAAGCGCCTGCGCGCCAAGTAGCTTTGAGTGCTGGTTTGTCAAATCATACACCTTCTACAACTATTAATAAAGTTTGTGCTTCTGGGATGAAGGCGGTTATGATGGCTGCACAATCTATCAAAGCTGGCGATATGGATGTTATTGTTGCTGGCGGTATGGAAAATATGTCAATGGTTCCGCATTATTACAACGCGAGAGTTGCTACTAAACTTGGCGATGTTAAAATGCTAGATGGGATGGTATTAGACGGTCTTACTGATGTATATAACAAAGTACACATGGGCGTTTGTGCAGAAAAATGTGCAACAGATTACAACATCACGAGAGAAGAGCAAGATGCTTTCGCAATCGAATCTTATAAAAGATCGGCAGCAGCTTGGGAAGCAGGAAAATTCAATGATGAAGTTGTTCCTGTGGAAATTCCGCAAAGAAAAGGAGAACCAATTATTTTTGCTCAAGATGAAGAATATAAGTCTGTAAACTTCGATAGATTACCAACGCTTCCTACAGTTTTCAAAAAAGAAAACGGAACAGTTACAGCAGCTAATGCGTCAACACTAAATGATGGAGCTTCTGCGTTAATCTTGGTTTCAAAAGAGAAAATGGAAGAACTTGGTCTTAAGCCTTTGGCTAAAATCGTTTCTTACGCAGATGCTGCACACGAGCCAGAAAACTTTACAACTGCGCCAGCTAAAGCTTTACCAATCGCTCTTAAGAAAGCAGGTTTAGAAGTTTCAGACATCGACTTTTTCGAGTTTAACGAAGCCTTCTCAGTTGTAGGTTTAGCAAACAACAAAATTTTAGGATTAGATGCTTCTAAAGTTAATGTTAACGGTGGTGCAGTAGCGCTTGGACATCCACTAGGAAGTTCTGGCTCTAGAATTATCGTAACACTTATCAACGTATTAAAACAAAATGGTGCAAAATATGGTGCTGCTGCAATCTGTAACGGAGGCGGTGGAGCATCAGCTATTGTTATCGAAAATATCTAAGTATTATTTATTTTAATAAAGGTAGTATCTCACTAACTGTGTAAGTTAAAAAGTTATTCTGAAAAATTTTGAGCCCTCAAAGCTCAAAAAAATTTTCGGAAACCTAACGAAGTGGTTCGGCGAAG
>NZ_JBYFBZ010000025.1:0-7007 GCF_057652215.1 Soonwooa sp. T0.1_25
TCATAACCTAAAATTAATTGTTTTTTGCTAATAACTTTAGGGTTATAAAATGTCCGGTTTTTGGGGAGACTTACAATCGCGTTTACAAATCGCATGGCATTATTAGCATATTGATAGGATGGTTTATATTTTTATTAAATGCTTTTGCTTTCTCCTTTTTAGTGGTGGCAGTTGGACTTGTTAGTTTTATCATGATGCATTAATTCAATATTTAATAAACAAAAAAGCGCCTCAATTTATTTTGAAGCGCTTTCTTTTTTAAATATGATTAAAATTAAATCCTATTGTCGTAATGACTTGCTGTCTCGGAAACTTGCTATTAAGTAATAAGCGACAAAAACCGTCGAGAATCTGATAATAGAAGGAATCGCAATTTCAAAATTGAAAAACGCAAAACCAATCGCTACCAACAAGACAACGCCTATTAACGAAAATCCCATTTTTTTAGGAAGTTCCCAATCTGGGCGATCAACATAATATGCCATTCCCCAACCCAATCCAAAAGCAAATGCATAATACAAATCAACTTTTGGCAAGCCTGTTCCCGATAAAAAATACTGAAATAAGAAACTCAACAATGTTCCTACGACTAAATATATAACTGCTCGCTTCATCTAATTTCGACCTAACAAAAATTCTTCGTAAATATAAGAAGTTGGTTGGTAATATTCGTCATCTTCGATTTTTAAAAGCTCTTTTGACTCCGAAAACATCAAGCCTTTCTCGGTATATTTTCTCGTATACAACCACTTATCCTTTATCTCTTGTTCGATTTCTCCATAATAGTCTTTATATCTCAATTTGCCATGGACTAGCAATCCTTCATTAACAGTGGCTTTAGAAATCTGTTTACCATTTTTATACTGCGTAACTTCTCCACTAAAATTATAAGAGCCTTCAAAACGCTTATAACTATAGGTTAAATTTTTGTTTTCGTCATAAACATTGGTATTAAATGTTTTCAAAACAGGATCGTATTTAGACTCGTAAGCTGTATTTCCCGTCTCTGGATAAGTCGCTTTAGAATACACCATAATTCCTTTTTCGTATTTGGATGTCACATTGTTATCATACATTTCGCCATCGCTAGCACTTCCGTCAACGTAGATTAATTTTGATCTAACACTTTGGTCAGGATTATAATAAATAACTTCTTTGATCATATCCTCGTCATAGACCGTTTCATCTTTTAATTTTCCTGCTTCATCAAAATTTTTGACATTTTTGGCTTTAAAATTGTCATAAACGCTAATTGTCGCAACAGCATCATTATCATAACCAAACGTATAATCTTCTCCCGAATACTCCATCAAATAGCTTAAGTCAGGATTAGTTTTATAATTAATTTTTGCAATCTGTTTTCCCTCTTTATTAAAAGTAATCTTACTGGCTTCTTTATTCTTTTTAGAATATTGTTGTGCTTTTTCGCCAGTTACATAATAGGTTTCGTAAGATTTTATCTCACCATTTTTATCATAGTGATCAACACGGCTAATTCTGAAAGGATTGTAGGCAAACGAGACATCAATACCTTTTATTTTATAATCACCATCCATTTTTCGAGTACCAATTAACTTAGCTTTCGGACCATAAAATTTTGTTTCGGACTCTATACCATCTTTATAAAAAGACTCATAACCCATTGGATTGTCTTCACTCAGGAAAACACGATAATACACAACATCACCATTTTTATATTCGGTCACAGTATTATATTCGGTCTCCAATTCTTTATCACTATAGCTATAAACCTTACCTGTCATTTTACCTTCTTCACTAAAGACAATATCTTGCGTCACACGACCTTTGGTATCATAATCTTTAGATATACCCGAAATATCTCCATTTTTAAATTCAGCAATACTTTGCGGCTTTCCATCTGGATAATACCAAGTCACTTTCCCGTTATAAACCTCAGATCCAGGCGTTGCATCAATAGCCGTACCTTCCATTTGTAAGGTTCCGTTTTTGTAAAAATCTTTGATTAAAGTTTCTTGACCTTGTTTATAAGCTTCACGATAGTAGCTCATATTTTCCTTCTTAGTGGGCTGCCAATCTTCATCGAAGTAGGTAATCTCTTGTCCAAATACAGAAATACTGAAACTAACGGCAAAAAAAGCCGAGAGTAATAACTTTTTCATAATTTATTTTTTGGGTGATAAAAATAGTGAATAAACAACGATTCTTAAAAGAAAGTTTACAACTTTAACAATATCTTCAGGATTTTTTATGCTTTGAATAAATGAGTCGAATTCATTATATTTGAAGGTTACTAAATTGAATATGGAAAACCAAAAATATACTCCTAACCATAAGGTTAGAATTGTAACTGCGGCGGCGCTTTTCGATGGGCACGATGCTGCCATTAATATTATGCGTCGTGTGATCCAAGGTTCGGGATGTGAAGTGATCCACCTAGGACACGACAAATCTGCGGAGGAAGTGGTAAACACGGCAATCCAAGAAGATGCCAACGCAATCGCTTTAACGTCTTACCAAGGCGGCCACAACGAATATTTCAAATACATTTATGATCTTTTGAGAGAGAAAAACGCGCCGCAAATAAAAATTTTTGGTGGCGGTGGCGGCGTTATTTTGCCTGAAGAAATTAAGGATTTAATGGATTACGGAGTGGACAGAATCTACTCGCCAGATGACGGTCGCGAACTTGGTTTACAAGGTATGATTGATGATTTGGTGAAAAGATCAGACTTCGCAACAGGTGAAAAAATCACAGCTGCTGATGTTGAAGATTTAAAGTTTGAAGATTCAGCGAAGTTGGCGCAAATTATCTCTGCGGTTGAAAATTTCTCTGAAGAAAAACCAGAATTGGTTGCAGCAATCAACGATAAAGCCAAAGATCTAAATATTCCTATTGTCGGAATCACAGGGACAGGTGGCGCTGGTAAGTCTTCATTAACAGACGAATTGGTGCGCCGTTTTTTACGTTCGAATCCAGATAAAAAAATCGCCATTATTTCCATCGACCCTTCTAAAAAGAAAACAGGTGGAGCACTTTTGGGCGACAGAATTCGCATGAATTCCATCAACGATCCACGCGTATTTATGCGTTCGATGGCGACGCGTGAGAACAACGTTTCGGTTTCGCCTTTCGTTCACACGGCTTTGAACGTTTTAAAACTAGCTCATCCAGATATTATTATTTTGGAAACTTCAGGAATTGGTCAATCTGGCTCGGAGGTATCGGATATTGCCGATGTTTCGATGTATGTGATGACGCCTGAATATGGAGCTTCAACGCAATTGGAAAAAATCGACATGCTGGATTACGCCGATTTAATCTCTTTGAACAAATCCGATAAACGTGGTGCTTTAGATGCCTTGCAAGCGGTGAGAAAACAATTCCAAAGAAACCATTTGCTTTGGGAAAGTCAGTTGGATGAAATGCCAGTTTATGCAACAAAAGCTTCGCAGTTCAACGATCACGGAACCACAGAACTGTTCAATACGTTGGTTAAAAAAGTAAACGAAAAATTTAGTTCAACTAATCTTCAAGAGTTTTTAGAACAAGAAATTACGAGCGATACCACGATTATTCCTGGGAAAAGAGTTCGTTATCTTTCTGAAATTGTAGAAAACAACAAACAATACGACGAATCTGTTTTGAAACAAGCCGATTTGGCTCGTACAATGTACCACATTGATGCGGTTAAAAATTTAATTCAAAATGAAGTTTTAGATGCTGAGTATGTAAAAGCTGAAAAAGAACTTCACCAAGAAAATATTGACTTCTTAAAAACTTGGGACGATACTAAAAAGGCTTTTCACGAGGAGTTTTATTCATATTTCGTTAGAGGAAAAGAAATTAAGGTTGAAACTTCAACAGAGTCTTTATCACATCTTAAAATCCCGAAAATTGCACTTCCAAAATACCACGATTGGGGCGATTTAATTGCTTGGAAAGGTCAAGAAAACCTTCCAGGAAGTTTCCCTTACACCGCGGGAATTTACCCTTTCAAAAGAACGGGCGAAGATCCAACGAGAATGTTCGCGGGTGAAGGTGGTCCCGAAAGAACTAATAGACGTTTCCACTATGTTTCTGCGGAAATGCCTGCAAAACGTTTGTCAACAGCGTTTGACTCGGTGACGCTTTATGGTCAAGATCCTGCTTTACCGCCAGATATTTATGGTAAAATTGGTAACGCCGGCGTTTCTATTGCGACTTTGGATGATGCTAAAAAATTGTATTCAGGATTTGATTTAATTAATGCTTTGACGTCGGTTTCCATGACTATTAATGGTCCTGCTCCAATGATTTTAGCGTTCTTCATGAATGCTGCCATCGACCAAAATGTGGAGAAGTATTTAGAAGAAAATGGTCTTGAAGGTAAAATTGAAGAAGCTTTAAAAGCAAAATTCGATACTAAAGGTCTAAAACGTCCAAAATATAACGGCGAATTACCACCTTCTAACAACGGTCTTGGACTGAAATTGTTAGGTTTAACAGGTGACGAAGTGGTTCCTGCAGATGTTTATGCTAAAATTAAAGCCGAAACAATCGCAACAGTTCGTGGAACGGTTCAAGCAGATATTTTAAAAGAAGACCAAGCTCAAAATACATGTATTTTCTCAACCGAATTTGCGTTGAGATTAATGGGCGACGTTCAAGAATATTTCATTGAAAATAAAGTCAGAAACTTCTACTCGGTTTCAATTTCTGGTTATCACATTGCGGAAGCGGGCGCAAATCCTATTTCACAGTTGGCATTTACGTTGGCAAATGGTTTCACGTATGTTGAATATTATTTGTCTCGTGGAATGGATATCAACGATTTTGCTCCAAATCTTTCATTCTTCTTCTCAAACGGTATCGACCCAGAATATTCGGTGATTGGTCGTGTGGCAAGAAGACTTTGGGCAAAAGCGATGAAGTTTAAATACGGTGCTGACGAGCGTTCTCAGATGTTGAAATACCACATCCAAACTTCGGGTCGTTCGCTTCACGCGCAAGAAATTGATTTTAACGACATCAGAACGACGCTTCAAGCTTTGTATGCAATTTATGATAACTGTAACTCGCTTCATACCAATGCGTACGACGAGGCGATTACGACACCAACGGAAGAATCTGTACGACGTGCGATGGCGATTCAGTTGATTATTAACAAAGAATTAGGTTTGGCGAAAAACGAAAATCCACTTCAAGGTTCTTTTATTATTGAAGAATTGACGGATTTGGTTGAAGAAGCGGTTTATGCAGAATTCGACAGAATTACAGAAAGAGGTGGCGTTCTTGGTGCGATGGAAACGATGTACCAACGTTCGAAAATTCAAGAAGAATCCATGCATTACGAATGGTTAAAACATACTGGTGAATATCCAATTATCGGTGTGAATACCTTCCTAGGAAAAAATGGCTCACCGACGGTTCGTCCAGGTGAGGTTATACGTTCGACAGAGGAGGAAAAGCAAGCTCAAATCGAGAATTTGCACAATTTCCAAAATGCCAACAATGACAAATCCGCAGAAGCGCTTAAAACACTTCAGCACGCAGCAATAAACCAACAAAACTTATTCGAAGTGATGATGGATGCCGTGAAATATTGTTCTCTTGGTCAAATTACCAACGCACTTTTTGAGGTTGGCGGAAAGTACAGAAGAAATATGTAACGGCAGGGCCTTAGCTGATTTAGACTACTAACGGTTCAGATAGAATTATCATAAAAACCTCATCGAAATCGGTGAGGTTTTTTTGTTATATTCGCAAATAATAAAACTGGGTATCTAAACGGCAGAAAGTAAAAATGAAACACTGAGGAAGAATGGAGCAATCTCAAAAAGAGAACTACAATTGGATAGACGCCGCAAAACTACTAAGTATTTTTTTAGTTGTCTTATTTCACACTGAAATACATTTTGGCGATTTTTTAAATAGAACTTTGAGTATGATAAGAATGCCTATGTTTTTCTTTTTATCTGGACTATTATTTAGTTTTAAAAAAAATATATCTTTTAAAAATTTTGCATCACGAAGAGCTAAGCAATTGCTAATTCCTTATTTTTGGTTTTTTATAATTTTCTATATTTATTGGTTAGTTATTGGAAAAACTGAAGATAGTTCTGACGCTGTTTTTTACAAACCAATTATAGAATACGCACTAGGCAAACCGATGTCGTTTAACATTGTAATGTGGTTTATACCTTGCTTATATATAATACAATGTTTGTACTTCTTAATATTTAAAAATTTACCATCAAACATTAAAGTCATACTATTATATGGTCTATCAATTATACCCTATTTTATTAATCTAGATAATTACCCATACTCTTTAGATCGAGTTTTTATAGGCATACTATTTTACGGCATTTCTTCGACATTTAGTAAGGATATCATTAACTTCATAACTAGTAGTAATCATACAAAATACATCGCAATATTATTAAGTATAATCATTTCGATATTAATTTCGTTTTACATCTTTACTTCACCGTCTAGCATTATTACATATACTTTGGAATTAGTGAATAGTTTTCTATTTATTTTTTTGATTATGACATTCATTAATTGGCTAATGAAGGCTAACGGAAAAGTAAAATGGATAAAGTATATGTCCCAAAATGCTATTATTATTTTAGCATTACATACATATTCAAATATGTTTTTATTCAAAATAGCGGATTATCTTGGTATTGAACCTTTATCCAATGCACAGCAAATACTATATAACCTAGTTATCAGTCTGTCAACACTATTACTAATGTATATTCCAATTTATTTAATAAACAGATTTGCACCATTTATTTTGGGAAGAAGTTTCAAAATAAAAACGACTTTATAGAAAGCCGTTTTTATGATGATATAATTTAAAAAGATTTATTTTTTAATGATTTTTGAAACTTCAGTTGCTCCGTTTTCTAGAATGATGCTAACAAGATAGCTTCCTGTCTTCAAATTAGAAAGATTAATTTGTAAGTCTCCCCAAAAACCGGACATTTTATAACCCTAAAGTTATTAGCAAAAAACAATTAATTTTAGGTTATGA
>NZ_JBYFBZ010000026.1:0-4745 GCF_057652215.1 Soonwooa sp. T0.1_25
ATGGGTTTTGCAAAATTACGCCTCCAAAGCTATGGCAGCCTCGTTTTTGGCGTAACTTCGCAAAGCCCTTTCCCGTTGTGTGTAATTTATCAAGAACACTCGTCATAAAATGAATGAAGTCGAAAATCAAAATTTATTTTCTTATCACTTATTTAAATTACCATTTTTTACTGCTTTAAAAAGTGTTCTTTTTCCAATCAAAAAAAATAAAATTAAGGGTTTAATTCACGCAGAAACGATGTCTGCAATGAAATTAGGTTCTTCTATATTTGCACCAACAAGATTATTTTCTAGAACTGTTGTTGTTTTCGCTCAATGGGAAAATGAAAAAGTTTTTTCAGAATTTTTGCTATCAAATTCATTTGGTAAACAACTTTCTAAAAGTTGGTACTTGAAACTCAAATTTATAAGACAATGGGGCTCAATTTCTCATTTTGATATTCCAAAAAAACAAATAGAAATAAGCAACGAAAATCAAGCTGTTGTTGCAGTAACTTTAGCAAGAATGAAATACACAGAAATCCCAAGGTTTTTACGTTGGGGAAGACCTGTAGAAAAATTAGTTCGAGATCATTCTGGCACTACTCTATCTTTAGCTTCAATTTGTTACCCAAATCTTATTTCAACATTTTCTATTTGGAAATCACAAAAGGAAATGTCCGAAATGGTTCATGGACATTCAAAAATGGAACATCCAAAACGTCATTCAAATGCAATGAAGGAAAGAAACCGAAAGGATTTTCATTTCGAATTTACTACATTGCGATTTATTCCCATTTCAGAACATGGAATTTGGAATGGAAATTCAAATTATTTACCAAAAGAAACTACCAAGCGATGAATTTAGCTTATACAATGCAGAAATTCCAAGATTTGTTTACTCAACAATGGGTAATTTCTACTGGTCGAAAATTTAATCCAATCGATGAAAATTGGTTAATTGGACCTTTCGGTGAACTAAATGGAATTGGAGAAGAATTTATTATTCAATTAGCTGAAAAGGAAAATTTAACCATTCAAAGAAATTCAAAGTCTAAAGGATTATTATCTTCAATCAAAGAATTGAATCTAAAAGATAAAGAAATAGAAAATCTCTCGCAAAAAGTTATTGATTTTTATGAAAAAACTTCAGATTTTGAGCTAATATTTGATGTAAAATGGAATTCATTTTTCAAACCGTTTGGTTTTATTGTTAATCGACTTTTCAGTAAAAGAATTAATCAACTTAACATTCCATTACAAAACAATATTCAAGAAAAATTGAGTAGTGAAATCATCCAATTATTAGACAAAAATACAAATGAATTAAAATATACTATTTGGCTACGAAAAGTTGAAAACACAGGGCAAGTTATTTATTCTGGAATTTATGGAACTTGTAAATTACCTTCAAATCAGACTTGTATAAAAGCTATTTTTCCATTACCAAAAGGAAATGCAACCGTAATTATGAAACCAAGTGTTGGAAAGAATAATGAGTTAATTTTAGATTCATCAGGCAAAAAATTCGGAGATGCTGGATTTTACTTTCTGCTTAACGATTCTATAAATAATTATTGGGCAAAATTTGTAAGTTCATTTACAGACAATTTAGTTATTCGAGAAAATGAAGAATATCTGATTGCAAGTCAAACTCTTAAACTTTGGAATATAAAAGTTTCGCAATTCAATTATAAGATAAACTACACACAACATGGGTTTGGCAAAAGCGGGGTTGAGAGTTATCATTTAGAAGATTTCAGCACTTTTCGCCGCAAAAAACCATTTCGTTTTTTTATTTTTTTTGTAATTTTGAAAAAACGAAAATGGTTTTTGCTCGGTTCGGGTTTAGTTGGAATTTCCGTCTTTCTTATCCCCGCCTTCGCCAAGCCCTTTCCCGTTAGCAGAAAGTTTATCCAAACAAATCGCTGAAATGAAAATCGAAATTAAATATTTGGAATTAAAAACTGGATTTAATGATAATGGTCCTGCTTGGATTGGACTTGTATCATTTTCTAAAACTGGAAAAACTCTTTATTTTGATGGAAAAGCATTTCAGAGAATTGGTTCTGACAGAATGAAGGGGAATTTTTATGATATTGAAACTGGAGAAGAATATTGGATTTCTGGAGTAAAGAAAAATCAAAAAGACAGACATATTTATGGAAATGGGAAAATATTCGTTGAAAAAAGAATTCTAAATGAATATCTAAATTTAATTAATCAACCTAATCTAAATCCCAAAAATTATGAATTAATTGAAGTAAATGAAAAAATGTCAATTTCTAGGATAAATGAAATTGAAAATCAAATTGATAAATTTGGAACAAAGAATGAAATTGATGAAAATCGAAAATTTTTGAAACCAAATGAATTTACAAATAAAGAACTTGATTATTTTATTGAATATTTTGATGATTATGCAAATAATGGAATTTTTTTAAAAAGCCGAAAAAGTTATAGACAAAGAAGAGATGAATTAATTGCTGAAAAAGAATTACGAAAACAAAAAACCTTCTGCTAACATTGTATTGGCAAAATGCGGGGAGAAGGTATAGTTGAACTACTCTACTTTTTTATCCGCCGCTGCTTTTCATATTGTTTTTTTTCTTAATTTAGACAATCTGAAAAAGCATCGGCTCCGTTTGGTCGAAATTGAACTTTCAGTTCATTTTAGCCCGCACTTCGCCAATACTTTTTCCGTTATGTGTTACCCTATGACGACCGTGTTAAATAGAAACGAACGACAAAAAGACAAATGCAAAAATATTCAGTAAACCAACATTTAATAGAGACAATTTTAGCTTGGGTAAATTCGGGCGAAATCGCAATTCCAGAAATTCAAAGACCATTTGTTTGGGACAGTTCAAAAGTTCGTGACTTGATGGACAGTTTGTATCAAGGTTATCCAATCGGTTACGTAATCGCTTGGCGAAATCCGAACGTGAAACTGAAAGACGGAAGTTTAAGCGAAGGAAAAAAGGTTTTGATTGACGGACAACAACGTGTAACTGCTTTGACAGCAGGAATTCTTGGACAATACGTCATCAACAAAAATTATCAACGCATAAAAATCAAAATTGCCTTCAACCCTATTGAAGAACGTTTTGAAGTTCAAAACCCTGCAATTTTAAAAGACAAAGTTTGGCTTCACGACATTACGGACGCTTTTTCAGGTAAAATTAGTTTGCTAAAATTGGTTAGAGATTATTTGGCTCTCAATCCTGACATTGACGAAGATTTAATCGAAAACTCATTTTCAAGATTAATCAGCATAGTGAAAAAGCCAATCGGTATGATTGAACTTGCACCCGAATTGGACATTGAAACCGTAACGGAAATTTTTATCAGAATAAATTCAAAAGGCGTTGTTTTAAGTCAAGCAGATTTTGCGATGAGCAAAATTGCATCTGACACTGAAAATGGCGGAAACGAATTGAGGAAAGCAATTGATTATTTTTGTCATTTAGCGATTGCACCAGATTTTTATAAGCAAATTGTTGACAACGATAAAGATTTTGCGAAAACCGACTTTTTCCAAAAAATGTCGTGGCTCAAAACTGAAAACGAAGATTTGTACGACCCAAGTTACAACGACTTAATTCGTGTGGCTTTTACTTCGCAATTCAACAGAGGACGACTTTCGGATTTGGTAAGTTTGTTATCTGGAAGAAACTTTGAAACAAGAAGTTACGAAACAGAAATTGCCGAGCAATCGTTTTTGAAACTCAAAAATGGTGTTTACAATTTCATCAACGAAACCAATTTCAAACGGTTTTTAATGATTGTAAAATCGGCAGGATTTATTTCGCCAAAACTTATTCGTTCGCAAAACGCAATCAATTTCGCTTACATCGTTTATCTGAAATTGAAAGAGCTTGGCGTAAATTCTGTTGCAATAGAAAGCTACGTTAGAAAATGGTTGGTTTACTCAATTTTGACAGGAAGATATTCAGGTTCACCTGAAAGTATGTTTGACTACGACATCAAACAAATTTCACAAAAACCATTTGCTGAATATTTGAAAGAAAAAGAAGACGGAGAACTTTCTGACGCTTTCTGGAATGCTTCTTTGCCACAAAGTTTAGATACTTCGGTTGCAAGTAGTCCATATTTCCACGTCTTTTTAGCTTCACAAGTTAAAGCCAACGACAGAGGATTTTTATCAAAAGACGTTTTAGTTGGCGACCTAATTTCTTTGCGTGGCGACATTCATCACTTATTTCCAAAAGATTATTTAAGCAAAAACGGACTTGACAGAAGCAAATACAACCAAATTGCAAACTACGTTTATATGCAATCGGAAGTGAATATAAAAGTGGGCAACAAACCGCCAAAAGATTATTTTGAACTAATCAAAACTCAAATTCTTGACAACAATACTTTGGTTAGTGGACTTTCGACCGAACAAGAACTTTTGGACAACTTGAAAATGAATTGCGTTCCGACCGAAATTATGGAAATGAACATTGACGATTATCAAGAATTTTTGCATTTAAGACGGAAATTAATGGCTCTGAAAATTAAAGAATACTACAACAAACTATAATGCAAAAAAGGGCGAACACATAACAAGGGTTTGCCAAAAGCGGGGCTGAAGTGCTTCGATTGAGCATTTATGCAAAGTTCAACAGCAGTAATTCTATTGAACTTTTGTGCTAAAAATCCCCGCCTTCGGCAAGCCCCAAACCGTTAGGCGACACCCTATTACACAGACCGCATAAAAATTCAAGTTTCATATTAGTGAAACTTTTTTATTTTAATAA
>NZ_JBYFBZ010000027.1:0-4645 GCF_057652215.1 Soonwooa sp. T0.1_25
CCGTTAGGCGACACCCTATTACACAGACCGCATAAAAATTCAAGTTTCATATTAGTGAAACTTTTTTATTTTAATAAAGAAATTTATCAGCTGCTTATAGATTAAAAAAAAACTAACTTTGAAGTAGAACTTTGAGAACATAACAAATGACTTTAGAACAATATATTGACAACATAAATCAACGCTACAAATTAGGAAATGCAACCGAACATACTTTTCGTGGCGACCTACAACAATTACTAGAAAGTTTAGTTCCGACAATTAGAGCAACCAACGAACCCAAAAGACAAAGTTGTGGAGCACCAGATTACATCTTAACCAAAAAGGATATTCCTGTTGGCTTTATAGAAGCCAAAGACATCGGAGACAAAGACCTTGGCGGCACAAAGAAAACAGGAAACAAAGAACAATTTGACCGTTACAAAGCATCACTTAACAATTTAATCTTCACAGATTATCTTGATTTTCATTTATATATTGACGGAATTTTTATAACAAAAATTGCAATAGCGGAACTACAAAATGGAACTATCGTTCCCTTGCCTTCCAATTTTGTTGCTTTTACAAACCTCATTAAAGCCTTTTGTTCTCATGTTGGTCAAACAATAAAAAGCAGTAAAAAACTAGCAGAAATGATGGCGGGCAAAGCACGCCTACTTTCTGATGTTATTGAAAAGGCACTAACAAGTGACGAATACAATCACGAGAACAGTACACTTAAAGACCAAATGACTGCCTTTAAGGAAATCCTTATTCACGATATTACACCAAAAGGTTTTGCGGATGTCTATGCTCAAACCATTGCTTATGGGATGTTTGCCGCTCGCCTACACGACCCTACTTTGCCTACGTTCAGCAGACAAGAAGCTGCCGAATTAATCCCAAAATCAAATCCATTTTTACGCAAACTCTTTGGCTACATTGCTGGTCCCGATATAGACGACCGCATCAAATGGATTGTAGACAATTTAGTGGATATTTTCTTAGCTTGTAACGTACAAGAAATTCTAAAAAATTATGGGAAATCCACCAAAATGGAAGACCCTATTATCCACTTTTACGAAACTTTCCTTAGTGAATACGATCCCAAA
Source organism: Soonwooa sp. T0.1_25 (assembly GCF_057652215.1). Classification (NCBI taxonomy): domain Bacteria; kingdom Pseudomonadati; phylum Bacteroidota; class Flavobacteriia; order Flavobacteriales; family Weeksellaceae; genus Soonwooa; species Soonwooa sp. T0.1_25. Next base: position 1,092 of record NZ_JBYFBZ010000027.1, read on the forward strand.
TTAAGAAAAGCAAGAGGCGTTTGGTACACACCTGCCCCTGTGGTTAATTTTATAGTTCGTGCAGTAGACGATATTTTGAAAACGGAATTTCACCTCCCACAAGGGTTAGCAGACACCAGCAAAACCAAAATTAAAGTGAATCTGCAAGCGACCGATAATCGTTATAAAGACAATATCAAAACTACAGAACAAGAAGTTCATAAAGTTCAGATATTAGACCCTGCAACAGGTACAGGGACGTTTTTAGCGGAAGTTATCAAGCATATTCACAAAAAATTTGAGGGGCAACAAGGCATTTGGAGCAATTATGTAGCAACGCATTTATTGCCACGTCTTAATGGTTTCGAATTGCTGATGGCGAGTTATGCGATGGCACATCTGCAGTTGGATTTACTATTGACAGAAACAGGCTACAAACCTACAACCGAACAACGCTTTAGAGTCTACCTTACCAATAGTTTAGAAGAAAGCCATCCCGATACAGGAACACTTTTTGCCAATTGGCTAAGCACCGAAGCCAACGAAGCCAACCACATAAAGCGTGATACACCTGTGATGTGTGTCATTGGCAATCCTCCTTATGCTGTAAGTAGCACGAATAAAAATGATTGGATTCAAAATTTAATTGCTGACTATAAGAAAAATCTTAATGAACGTAAAATCAATTTGGATGATGATTACATCAAATTCATACGTTACGGACAACATTATATAGACAAAAATGGAAGCGGTGTTTTAGCTTACATATCAAATAATAGCTTTATAGACGGAATTACACACCGCCAAATGCGTAAACACCTCTTAGAAAGTTTTGATAAAATCTACATCTTGGATTTACACGGTAATGCCAAGAAAAAAGAAGTTTGCCCTGACGGAAGCCCAGACCAAAATGTTTTCGATATTATGCAAGGTGTTTCGATTAACATCTTTGTAAAGACAGATAAAAAGAAGAAAACTGAATTAGGAGAAGTTTTTCATTTTGATTTACATGGAAAAAGAAATCATAAATATGAAACACTTAATAACTCAACTATTTCTAGTATGAAATGGTTAAAACTTGAGTCCAAAAAACCTTATTATTTTTTCGTGCCAAAGAATTTTGATTTAGAAACCAATTATGGAAAAGGATTTCAAGTAAATGATATTTTAAAATTGAACTCAAATGGAATTGAAACAAAATGTGATCCTTTAGCTATCCAATTTTTTAAGCAAGAACTTCAAATTGTTATTGATGACTTTAAAAGTGAAACTGTCGAATTTTTAAAGTCAAAATACAATGAGAAACAAGACTCAAGTGGCTGGACATTTGCACGAGCAAAAGACAGCATTTTGAATGATACTTTTAAACAAGTGAAAATTAATTATAGACCTTTTGATGTTAGAGAATCAATAATTACCAAACATTCAGGTGGTTTTATTGGTCGTTCAAGGTTTGAGGTAATGCAACATTTCCTGCAACCTAATATTGGATTAATTATTCCAAGACAAACGACCCAAGACTATAGACATAATTTTATAACAAACAAAGTAATTGAAGGAAATTTCACTGCAAGTGCTAAGTTATTTGGTACTGGATGCGTTTTCCCCCTCTACCTTTATCCCGCAGAAACCAATGGCCAAACCTCCTTTGAAGAACAAGCCGAAAGAACACCCAATCTCAATATAGAGATTGTAGACAAAATTGCTAAACTATTAGGTTTAACATTTGTTACAGAGAAAGAACAAAACGAAAACACTTTTGCCCCGATAGACCTATTAGATTATATCTATGCAATTTTGCATTCGCCAACGTACCGAGAGAAATACAAAGAATTTTTAAAAATAGATTTCCCAAGAGTACCTTATCCAAAAGACAAAAACACCTTTTGGCAATTGGTGAAATTAGGCGGAGAAATAAGACAAATTCATTTATTAGAAAGCCCAACAATTGAAAAATACATCACGCAATATCCAATAGACGGAGACAACGTGGTGGGCAAACCAAAATACGACAGCGGAAAAGTATATATTAACGCTACGCAATATTTCGATAATGTGCCACAAACAGCTTGGGAATTTTATATCGGAGGATATCAACCTGCTCAAAAATGGCTGAAAGATAGAAAAGACAGAACCTTAGAATTTGATGATATTCTACACTATCAAAAAATAATTGTGGCATTATCAGAAACCTCAAGATTAATGAAAGAAATAGAAAAAATAGAAATAGAGTAAAAGAAGCATTACGCATCATCAACTAACAATATTCTAAAACCAATAGCCGACCTTTCCGTTGGCTATTCTATTTTGTTACAGATATTTATAACATATTTTTTAGTAACTTTAATACATTAATCATTAAAACATACACAAATGGCTTCAACATCAGAAACAGGACACGCAAAAAACATTGCCAACTTCCAAAACCTAATTGCATTTGTAAAAGCTTATGGTGCTACTTACAACCCATCAAAAGAAGCTTTAAAAGTTCCACAACTAGAAGCATTATTGGCAGATGCACAAGCAAAACTAGACAATGTAATCAACCAATATGCTACCTACAACACCAAAGTAAACGCCAGACTAAGTGCATTTAGTGGGCTTAAAGCATTATCAACTCGTCTTATCAACGCCTTACAAACCACAGATGCTTCCGACGAGTTGGTTAACGATGCTAAAGGTTTCAACCGTAAATTACAAGGACAAAGAAGCACTCCCGCTTCAACCACACCACAAGACTCAAATACACCAGGACCCCATACCATATCCACGAGCCAACAATCCTACACACAACAATTACAACATTTTGCAGGGCTTGTAGCAGTTCTAAAAACCGAACTAACTTACACACCCAACGAAGCGGATTTACAAATTGTAACATTAGAAGCCAAACAAACCGATTTAGCCACCCAGAATGACGAAGTCGCAACCGCTTATGTAGACGTAAGCAACGCACGCCTAGCAAGAAACGCAACACTTTATACAAAAGAAGAAAGCATTTTCGAAATAGCATCAGAAGTTAAGAAGTACATCAAAGCAGTTTTTGGAGCAACAAGCCCAGAGTTTGCACAAGTAAAGGGTATAGAATTTAAAAAGCCTAAAGTTTAAACTACCCAAAAGATAAAATACACTACCTCGAAATAAAATATTCCACCCTCAAATAAATAGGTTTGCTCCGCAAACCTATTTATTCTATCCGCAGTTGTAATTATCGCAACTGAAGTTTAAATTATACTATCCGCAATTATATTTATCTAATGCGAAAAGTAAATTATTTTATACGCATTTATATTTATTACATACGCAGAAACAAAATTAAGTCCCGCACTTTAAAAACTATCACCCACTATAAAAAATAAAAAGGCAGAAAACAGTAAGGGCGATCGCCTAACATTGTATTGCCAAAAGACGGGGTTTCGGTAAAGTTGCACATTTAGTGATATTTATCCGCAAAACCCTTTTTCCTTTTACTAATTTGAGTAATTTAGCAAAAGAAAAAAGTTTTTGCTTCGTTTGGTCATTCTTGAACTTGCAGTTCTTCGAAAGCCCGTCCTTCGGCAATACTTTTTCCGTTA
>NZ_JBYFBZ010000028.1:0-3907 GCF_057652215.1 Soonwooa sp. T0.1_25
CGGAGAAAAAGATGATGAAAACCCTTACAATGGGAGCCTTAAGTTATACAACAAATTATCCTCAAACAAAAAATTGATATTTACAACTTTAAATAATTTGAATCATAACAACATTGTGATTCCATTCTTAATTACGGAGGAAATCCCAAAATGGCTTTTTGAAAAGCATAGATAAAAAAACTGCGGCTAACATGGTATTTGCAAAAGGCGGGGTTGAATTCATAATAGAAAAACCCGATGCATTTAGTCGCAACTTGCTTTTCATATTACTTTTTTTTTGTAATTTGGTAATCTGAAAAAGCAATTTGCTTCGTCCGGTCGAAATTGAACTTTCAGTTAAATTTAGCCCGCCCTTCGCAAATACTTTTTCCGTTAGCAGAAATTTTAAACAACATTCTCCATAATAAAGAAATGAAAAAATTAATTTTACCTATTTTAATTGTTACAGCTTTCTCAATTCAAAGTTGTACAGTAATGAAAGTATCAGAGAAAAAACAAGATGGATACTTTGAATCATCAAAAAAAGCAGACATTTTAGTTAATCAACCTTATGATTTAGATAGTAATAAAGAATTACTTGTAGTTCCAAACAATGCATTTATGAAAGGAATGGCTGAAAAATTAGGATATTTTGACAAAGTAATTACTTTTGAAGATTTAGAAAAAGATATTATAAAAGACGGAAAACAAGATGAAGTTGGAGCAATAACTGGAAAAATAGGAATTAATAATGTATACAGAAAATATAAAAAATTTCTATATCTAAAGTTTGACGATAATAAAGAAAAAAGTAAAAGAATACAATTAAAATTAGTTAATCCTGAGAATTTTGACGAAATATTTGTTGGTGATACTCTTTATGATGATTTTTGGGTTGGTGTGAATGATCAAAATACCTTTAATCCACTTTTCAATGCATTAATAACTTACATAAAAGCTAATTCAAAAACATACGGAAAATAAAAACTTCTGCTAACATAGTATTGGCAAAATGCGGGGCTAATTATATAATTGAAAGATTTGTAATATTTATCCGCCGTTGCTTTTCATATTGTTTTTTTCTTTAATTTAGACAATCTGAAAAAGCATCGGCTCCGCTTGGTCTGAACTTGAACATTCGTTCAAATTAAGCCCGCACTTCGCCAATACTTTTTCCGTTATCGGCAATTTCATAAAACCGCGTGTATGAAAGGAAAATTTTATATTGTAACACTTTTTTTATTTTTTTCAAATTTGATTTATGGACAAAATAAATATCAAAAAGACTTTAACGAATTTTGGAACGGCATAAACGAAAATTATGCCTATTTAAAAGAACAAAATATTGATTGGAAAAAGGTAAAAGAAATTTACGAGCCGAAAGCCGAGAAAATTTCTACAAATTCTGAATTTATTCAGTTTTTAGAAAGCGTTTTAAATGAACTTTACAATGGACATTCTTCCCTAAATACAAATCTAAATTCTTCAAACAGATTAATTCCTTCGGGACAAGATATGTTTGTTGAGAAAATTAACAGCGAATTTATTATTACAGATTTAAGAAAAGATTTTGGCGCAGAAAAAAATGGTTTAAAAGTAGGAATGGAAATTATAAAGTTTAATGGAAAACCGATTGAAGAACAACTTAACAAATTCCTTCCAAAATTTACGCAAAATCATAATTCTAAAATGTATCAATTTGCTTTGGATATGCTTTTTGCAGGAACACATAACACAAAAAGAGAAGTTTCTGTTTTAGAAAATGGAAGCGAGAAAAAATATTTTCCCGATGAATTTATACAAATCCAATCAAATTTATTACTTGAAAGCAAAGTTCTGAACAAAAATACAGCCTACATAAAAATCAATAATTCATTAGGAAACAATCAGTTAATTTTAGATTTTGACAAAACGCTTGACAATTTTTTAAATTACAAAAATCTAGTAATTGACCTTACAGAAACTCCAAGTGGAGGAAATACAACCGTTGCAAGAGCAATTATGGGAAGATTTATTGACAGAACTTTGCCTTATCAAAAACACGAATTTGACGAACAATACGAAACAAAAAGAATTTGGACAGAATTTGTTACTCCGAGAAAATCACAATTTAGAGGAAAAATTTATATTTTAGTTGGGCATTGGACAGGAAGTATGGGAGAAGGAATTGCAATCGGTTTTGACGGAATGAAAAGAGCGAAAATTATTGGAACAAAAATGGCAGGATTACTTGGCGCAATTTCAAACTTCCAAATGACGGAAACCAAAATCGGTTATCAATTTCCAACAGAAAGATTATATCAAACCAACGGAAAACCTAGAGAAGATTTTTTGCCGAAAATTTTGACAAAAAACACGGAAGAAACTTATAAAGAAATGAATAAAATTAATTGAAAATAAAGAAACTGCCGATAACATGGGTTTTGCAAGATGCGGGGTTGAAGTAAATCTCAGAAAATTTTCAGAAAATACCCGCAAAAACTTTTCCATTTTTTAGTTTTTTCGTAATTTTAAAAAATGGAAAAAGTTTTTGCTAAAGTTCGGTCACCTCTTGAAATCTCGGTTGCAGTAGCCCGCACCTCGCAAAGCCCTTTCCCGTTATCTGTAACCGTATTAAAAAAGAACCCTGAAACACTATGAGGATTAAAAAATTACTTCTATCCTTTTTTTTAGCATTAACATTAATTTCCTGTTCTAAAATTCTAGATGATGCTAAAATATTGACAAGTAAAACTGACTTAAAGAAAATTAAGGACAGCATTAAAAATTCCATAAATGATAGTATCGCAAAATCTGACTCTACAAAAATTGTGGTTGGAATTGCAAAACTGAATAAAAAAACTAAAGTAATTCTTTACGATAATTTCAAATGGAAATATCAAAACTCTACAGACTTACAAAATAAAAAAAAGGCAAAAACTACTGAAAGACAAGTTCAAACTTTAATGCAAACATTTGAACCAAATGAAACTCAATATGTTTCAAGCGGAGTTTGTGGTGCATTAACAAAGAAAGGAGGAAGTTGCCAAAGGCGAGTAGAAGGAGGTGGAAGATGTTGGCAACATTAAATTAAATTAACTTTAAAAATTTTATAAAATGAAGAAAATTATTTTCTTATCGAGTTTTATGTTTGTAAATTTAACTTTTGCACAAGAATTTAAATTAACTGCAAATAACTTTGTGAGCAAAGCGGACGAAACCAAAAATTATGAGGTTATCGAAAAACCAGGCAAAACAAAAGAACAATTATTTACAGAGGTAAAGAAATATGTGACAGCCTCATTTAAAGGATTAAAATTTGATGGTTATAATGAAGTCGCAAATGAACAAATAGTTCTAGATGTACGCAATGAACAAGAAAGCAACGCAAAAATGTTCGGAATGAGCCTTTTTTCAGGCTTTGTTTCTATAAGATATGAGATGAATTTCAAAGATGGAAAATTTATGATTAGACCAACATTTCAAAAAGCAGAAACCTATTCCAACAATAAAACAAATACTATCTATCTAACAGGTGGAAACTTTATGCAGGGTTCAGTATTTAACAAAAAAGGAGAGGTTTCATTAAAACAAATTTACGAGATGGCAGTAAAAACGAATGAAGAATTTGTTTCAAATCTAGTAAAAGGTGTTGAAAACAATTCTAATTCGGATTGGTAAGAAACGACTACAGATAACATTGTATTGGCAAAATGCGGGGGAAAGTAACAAGTTGAACTTTTTGAAATATTTATCCGCCGCTGCTTTTTCGTATTGATTTTTTTCTTAATTTAACAATCCGAAAAAAGCATCGGCTACGTTCAGTCTAAATTGAACTTTCAGTCCATTTTAGCCCGCACTTCGCCAATACTTTTTCCGTTATCTGCAATTTTATACCAATATTGCGGTTTTTAGAGGAAAATCAGGTTGGATTTTAGCGGAAAAAATT
>NZ_JBYFBZ010000029.1:0-3698 GCF_057652215.1 Soonwooa sp. T0.1_25
TGATTTTCCTCTAAAAACCGCAATATTGGTATAAAATTGCAGATAACGGAAAAAGTATTGGCGAAGTGCGGGCTAAATGGAACCGAAAGTGGAGAGGAGGACGAAACGCTAGCAAAAACTTTTTCCATTTTTTAAAATTACGAAAAAACTAAAAAATGGAAAAGTTTTTTGCGGGTATTTTCTAGAATTTTTCTGAGATTTCCTTCAACCCCGCATCTTGCAAAACCCATGTTATCTGCAGGCATTTTTTATTTCATTCTTTCAAACTCAAATGGAATTGTTAAATCTCCTCCCGAAACTGTGGCGTTAATTTTTTCTCCATTTTTCCAATATTCAATTCTTTTAGGAAAATCAATTGTGTCGTTTACGCAAACAAATTTATCACTTTTTAATTCAGACATTTTGAATTTAGTCGGCTCTTTTTCTTCACGAGTTTTTACTATTAAATTCCATTCTCCATTTTTTTCAACAATTTTCATTTCTTCTTTTGATAAAGTGTCTTTATTTTTCAAAGTAAATCCAATTCCGTTGTATTCAGAATTGTTGATTTTTTTCCAATTTTCAAAAGTTTCTTTTCCTTTTTCTTCGTTATTCCTTTTCCATTCTCCAAGTAACCAATCAAAATTTTGAGTTTCAACTTTTGCTTCTTTTTCTACTTCGGTAGGTTTTGCTTCATTTTTTTGGTTGCAGGAAAAAAGAAAAATTCCGCTAATTGCTAAAAATAAGATTTTTTTCATAATGATTAAAATTTTGAGTTTTCGTTTAAATTTTTGTTATTATTTTGATTTTCCGTCTTTTATACGGATTTTTGGATATGCTTGCAGATAACGGAAAAAGTATTTGCGAAGGGCGGGCTAAATTGGACGAAAAGTTCAATTTCGACCGAACGAAGCAAATTGCTTTTTCAGATTGTTAAATTACAAAAAAATACAATATGAAAAGCAAGTTGCGACTAAATGCATCGGGTTTTTCTATTATATATTCAACCCCGCCTTTTGCAAATACTATGTTAGCAGAAGTGTTTTTTTTCAGATTTTTTTAATATAAAAATAGTCATAAATCTCATTATTCCTGTCAAGTTCTTTGTATCTCATTTTTCTTGAATGCTTGTCTTGGACGATGTTAATGTGCCAATTATAATTTCCAAAGAACATTATAGGTTTAAGAAGTTCTTTTGTTCCTTTTTTAAATTCTAATTCGCAAATCCATTTTGGCTTTTCATTTTGAGATGGCCATTCTTCATCCCAAATTTCAATATAATTTATTGGTTTTTTATCACTGTATTTTTGTGGATATTTAACTTCTCCGAATATCTTATACATACATATTCTATTTTTATCATAAGCATTTGGACAATATTCAAAACCTATTTTTTTCCAATAATATTGAGATTCTTCAGGTGAACAATACAAGAAAAACGCTTTTAATTCCGAGTTTTTGAATTTATCAGTTAATCTATTTAGTATTTTGTTTGCAATTCCTTTTTTTTGAAATTCAAGTTTTGTTTCCGCTAGAGAAATAAAAATTGTTGCAGAATCTTTTTGACAAGCAAAATAACTTACAACTTGATTTTGACGTTTTGCAATTATCAATTCTTTATTATTAAATGATTGAAAAATAGTAGACCAATTTGAATCCAAATGTGAAGCCCAATTTCTGATTTGAGTTAAATCTTCAAAATTCGGATTAAAATCAATTTCAATATTTTCCATTATTTGTGCGGGATTTTTGGTAACATTTCTGCTAACGGAAAAAGTATTGGCGAAGTGCGGGCTAAATTGGACGAAAAGTTCAATTTCGACAGCGTGGAGCCGATGCTTTTTTCGGATTGTTAAATTATAAAAAAAATCAATACGAAAAAGCAGCGGTAGATAAATATTTTGACATTTTCTATTTTATATTCACCCCGCATTTTGCCAATACAATGTTAGCCGTAGTTTTTTTTATAAAACTTCTTCTAAATCAATCAAATTGAAATTACTATCATTTTTGAAAAATTCCTTTAGCATTGCTGCGTGACCTGTTCCGACCAAAACAAAAATATTTTTAGACTCAGGCTTCAATTGATTTTGAATATTGGAATACATTATTAAATTTCTTTTATACCAATTTGATATTAAATTTGAGCCAAAATAATTATTTTCAGTATTTAGTTTATTGATAAAAGAAATATATAAACCTTTATTTTCATCTAAAGCAGTTTGCTTATTTAAACATATGAAAACATCTTTCAATGATTCTTTTTCGAGACATTCATTAGTTGTTTTTGCTAAATCAGACACTTTCTTATCAAAGATTTTCTTTTTTTCTGGATTTGCATTTACTTCTCTTTGTAATAAATCAAATCTCATCTCGATAAGGCTATCAATTGGATAGATTTCTGTATTATTAGCTTTCTTCGCTAATCTAAAAGCAAGTTGAAACGTTTCACCTTCTTTATAATATCTTTTTTTGCGCTCGCTTTTTATTGTGTCTGTATATTTGTCAAAATTGTTTTTTAAGTAAGATTGGAATTGATTATTTAGGAGATTTTTTTCATTAAAATTACTTTCAACAAAAATTTGGTCTGGTTTATATTTCGAAATAATAGTATTAGTGATTTGTTCTAATCCTTTCTGATTATCTTTTGTCAAAATATTTTTTTCAATTGTTTTTGCTGCATCATTACCAGGGTTATTAAAATGATACGTTCCAAAAAGAATTACATTAGTTTTATTTTGTGCATAAGAATATGAGTAGAATGAAAAAATAAAAAATAATAATATGAATCTGATAGAAATTTGTTTATACATACTGTTTTTATAAAATTACGGCTAACGGAAAAAGTATTGGCGAAGTGCGGGCTAAATGGAACGAAAAGTTCAATTTAGACTAAACGTAGCCGATGCTTTTTTCGGATTGTTAAATTACAAAAAATAATAATACGAAAAAGCAGCGGCGGATAAATTTTTCTGCTTTTCAATTTTGCACTTTCCCCCGCATTTTGCCAATACAATGTTAGCTGTAGTCGTAACTAATGTGCAGCTATCATTTCGTATTTTATAACTTTCCATTTTGAATTTTCTTTTTGTAACCAATAATCTCTTATATCAAGAAAATGTCCAGAATCTAATGTTTTAATCCTTAAAAAAGCGTTGTCATTTTTAGAATTAATTATTGGAATATAAGCAACTTTAGTAATTGTACCTTTTGTGCTGTCAATGTTTGATAAGTTTATATTTGTCAGAATCTTATCTAAATTTTCAAGTACGTAATTATTTTGTTCTTTAATTTCTTCAAATTTTGTTTCGTTAAACAAGTTGTTTACTTTTAAATAATCAACATTAATTGAATCAGTTAAAAGATTTGAATTTTTTCCAATATAAAGTTTTTGCGGTTTCTTGAAAGTAAGTAAAGGAGGAAATTGATTTTGTTCAGGAATAATTATTGTCGAAATAATTTCTTTAATTTCAGATTTCTGTTCTAAAGAATATTCATTTTTTTCATTCTGTTTTTCATTGCTAATTTGTTTGCAATTCAAAATTGAAGAAATAATAATAATAATAATAATAATGTAAATTATATTTTTTGAAATTCTAATTTGCAAATTCATTTTGAACAGAATGTTTGTGAACGATTACAGCTAACGGGAAAGGGCTTTGCGAAGTTACGCCAAAAACGAGGCTGCCATAGCTTTGGAGGCGTAATTTTGCAAAACC
>NZ_JBYFBZ010000030.1:0-3532 GCF_057652215.1 Soonwooa sp. T0.1_25
GATTTTCCTCTAAAAACCGCAATATTGGTATAAAATTGCAGATAACGGAAAAAGTATTGGCGAAGTGCGGGCTAAATTGGACGAAAAGTTCAATTCAGACTGCGTGGAGCCGATGCTTTTTTCGGATTGTTAAATTATAAAAAATAATAATACGAGAAAGCAGCGGCGTATAAATATTTCTACATTTTCTATTTTATATTCAACCCCGCATTTTGCCAATACATTGTTATGTGCAGTTTTTATTTGAAAAGCATTAGAATTGTTTCTAAAATTCCTTTTAATAAATATGCAATACCTTCTTTTTCATTGTCTTCATTGATTTTTTTTATGCGCTGGGTATCTGTTAGTTTTTGGCTCTTTTTTACTTTTCGATATGCAAGAATTAAACAGAAAAAAATTAATGCTATTGAAAATATAAATAATGATATTAGTTTAATATTCTCCATCTTTTTTATCCTTGCTTTATAAAGTAATTGATTCCGTACAGTGCATTTACACAATGGTTGTTCCAATGTTTTTCAAAATCAAATTTAAAATCAAAGATTGCGATTTCTTTACAGTCTAGTTTATTAAGATTGTAAATCAAAAGTGAATATTTTAAATCTTTGTAAATATCAGATAAGTCATCTAATAAATCTCCTAAAATTGTTTGATTTTCATTTTCAACTTTTGTTGGATTTAAAGTCATCCAATAATATCTATATTTGCCAAGATGATTTGAAATATTAATCATTATTTTTTCAAATTCATTCTTATCTAATATATCTTCATACTCGCGATCTGTTAAAAGTTCAATTGTTGGAATATTTAATGCGTTTAGATAAAGCTCTAAGAGTTTAAACTGAATTGTCTTCAGATATTCAGTTTCAGTTAAATTAGAATTTTCTTCAATTGTAGAGCAATATAAAGTTGCGGAATTGTAAAATGCTTTAAATTCTTCTGAATTTTCGATTTCTTGAATACTTAATTTTGACACGTGTTTAGATAAAATTGCACATAACGGAAAAAGTATTGGCGAAGCGCGGGCTTTCGAAGAACGAAAAGTTCAAGAAAAACTAAACGTAGCCGATGCTTTTTCTTGGAACTAAATTATAAAAAAATGTGGAAATAAAAAGCAGCGGCGGATAAATATTTCCACATTTTCTATTTTATATTCAACCCCGCATTTTGCCAATACAATGTTATCTGCAGTTGTTTATTTATACTTAAAAAGGAAGTCCATCATCTTCAATTGTATATCTTTCTATATTATCGAGTCTTTGCCATAGATTGTTTAAAATTATTTTTTGTTTATCAGAAGAAACAGAATTGATTAGCTTTATAAAATTACTTAGAACGTGTAAAGGAAATTCTGCTTTTTTATAATAACGAAAGTTACCGTTAACAAATTTTTCTGCAATAGCACCAGGATTTTGTATGTAATCTTCCAGCAAAGAATTTCTTTTAACTTCCTCCAATCCTTTATATATTTTTTCGATTTCTTTAATATAGACGGTGTTAGATTCAATTTTACTAAATGTGACACCCAAATTGTGTGCGAAATTTCTATATGATTCTTTTTCAGAATCAGTGAAATCAATTTCAATATCCTCTAATGAAATTATATGCCTTTGAATCAAATTAAAATTTTCAATTCGTGAATCATAATCTAATTTAGTCATTTGATTTATTACCTCTTTATAGATAAAATCATTGATGCCGCTTTCAACTATAATTTCTTCAAATAATTTTCCGATAAAATAAATTTCTGTACGAAAATTATAAATTTTATTTTCAAATTCTCTTGGAGGTTGAAATCTCCAATTTATTGATATGCTTTTGTCAAAATCTTCCTTGAAATTTATCCTTTTACCAAATCCAAAATCAATAATCTTAACAGTGTTTTGATTAGAAATTAAAATATTTTCCGGACGGATATCTCTGTGTAGAATATTATTATTTTCTAAATGTGCAAATCCATCAATTACTTGTTTGAAAATCGAGCTTATTAAATGTGGATTACTTGCTAAATAATTTTTAATATTCTCCCCATCTACAAACTCCATTAAAATATATCCTGTAAGTTTATCAGGATATAGATAATAATTGAAAACTCTAACTATGTTATTATGATATACATTGTGAAGAAATTTTATTTCGTCTATAAAATTTTGAAAGTAAATTTCTTTATAATCATCTGATATTGGATCGTATTTTTTACAAACAAATTGTTCATCAATAATTTCATCTTTCAATAAAATTGTTTTTCCCAATCCGCCTTGCCCAATATTTCTAATAAATTTATAATCTTTTTTTCTTAAGAATTCAATAACATTTTGACTCATTATTTTTTACGTAATATTTGAAAAACAATTGCAGATAACGGAAAAAGTATTGGCGAAGTGCGGGCTTAATTTGAACAAATGTTCAAGTTCAGACCAAGCGGAGCCGATGCTTTTTCAGATTGTCTAAATTAAGGAAAAAAACAATATGAAAAGCAGCGGCGGATAAATTTTTCCACTTTTTCTACTTTATATTTAACCCCGCATTTTGCCAATACTATGTTATGCGAGGTTTTTTTTATCATATTTCTTTTAAACGTTCATTTTGATAGATTACTTTAAAAAAATTAAAATCTTTGTTTCCCAAATATTTCATGAATTTTATAGATTTTCTATTTTCTTCCCTAAAATCATCTAAATTCATTATAAATGTAATTTCGTAATCTATTGACCTTACTGAATATTGATTAATTTCAGTTGTTGAATAAACACTATTTAGAATCTCGATATCTAAAATTTCATTATTATCAATCTCAAAAAATTTTAATTGTTCTTTTTTTGCATTATGTTTTAATAGCAATTTTATTGCTTGTTGATTTTCAGTCAGTATTTCATATGTTTCTAGAAAATAGTCTTCTCCCTTTTTTGTTAAAACCATTAAATCTGGATGACTATCTAATTCATCTAAAAGCAAATATTCTTTATCTTGAAATTCAAATAATGTTTTATACCCTTTTTTATAAAATTGATTATGAAAGATTCTTTTCAATAAATTTTTTGTAGATGAAGTAAATGAGTCAAAATTTTTTTTAGGAATTATATAATCTTTTTCTGCATATATATCCAAAACTTTCCCACTTTTTGTTGAATAGGTTGAATTATCTGTACAAGGATGTTTTGGCCAAGGACTTCCTAATTCGTCAAAGAAAACTCTAGATCCGTAGTTGTTTTGATAAAAGAAAACAGGTTTGCTACAAACTGGACATAATGCATTTGGAATCGTTATCGATAATTTTCCAGGAATAAATTCTTGAATAACTTTTTTCGAAAAATTTACTTTTTCAATAATTTTTTCATAGATACTTACTCTTCCACTAAAACTGAAGTTAGAGCCTTGTCCCCAATTGCAATTACAATTAGGAGGATGATTGTGGGCATTACACATTATTGACGGTGGTTTGGTTAAAATTTCGCATAACGGGAAAGGGCTTTGCGAAGTTACGCCAAAAACGAGGCTGCCATAGCTTTGGAGGCGTAATTTTGCAAAACCC
>NZ_JBYFBZ010000031.1:0-3357 GCF_057652215.1 Soonwooa sp. T0.1_25
ACCTAATGATTTTTTGTTGTTCCATAGCTTGACAATATTTAATGAATTTTTTGTCAACCTATTTCAGGAATATGCATTTTTTAAGATTGCAGATAACGGAAAAAGTATTGGCGAAGTGCGGGATAAGAAGTTGAAAATGTTCAACTTACACGACAATTAGCAAAAAACTTTTTCGTTGAACCAAATTACAAAAAAACCGTGAAACGAAAAGTTTTTTTGCGACGAAATACAAACAAATCTTTCTATTATAAATTTAACCCCGCATTTTGCCAATACTATGTTAGCTGTAGTTATATTATTTTTCATTAATAACCATTATTTTTTTGTCATTAAACCTTGTGATGAGCCAGCTTTTAAATTTTGATTCGTCTATATTTTTTTCACTTTTATAGATAATTGCAGTTCTTGTAGTTATCGAATCTGGCTTTTTATAATTATGTATTTTTCCAAAATATATTTCATTAATTTCAGGAAAAAGTATTTTAACTTCCTTGTTAATTTCGTTATTTCCTACTTTGTAAGAATTTATTTCATTCGATAAATTGTTGATTTGTAAATCTTTCTCAGAGATGTTATTTGTATTCTTCTTTATTTCCGCCAATATATCTTTTCTTAGATCAGAAGTGTTTTGTTTAATTTCTAACTTAGTATTTGTTAAATTATAATTCAATAATTTTTGATTAAGAATTATTATTTCTGTGCTATCGAATTTTTTACTTAATAAAGCTAATTGTATTTTTTTAGGATTAGAGTTATAATCTATATTTTTATAAATGATTGTATATCCTTTGTTATAAAACTCATTATTTATAAAATTTTCTGTGCTTTGGGAATATTTTTTTTCTTGTAATAAAGTATATGCAAGATAGAAACTTGGAATGATCATTAGAGCCATTAAAAGATAAATTGTTGTTTTAACTTTTTTGTCGAAGTTTTTATTTTCTGTTTTTATTGGTTCGTATTTTAAATATTTAATTATGAGGAAAGTAGAAATTCCTATAAAAAAACAGTTGATCGAATATAAATATAATGCTCCTGCAATATATTTAAAATTTAAAGTCGCTAATCCAAAACCGGCTGTACAGAGTGGCGGCATAAGAGCCGTGGCAATTGCAACACCAGGAATTGGATTTCCTTTGTCGATACGTGTTATGGAAATTGCACCTACAATTCCTCCAAAAAAAGCAATTAAAACATCGTAAATAGTGGGTGAAGTTCTGGCTAATAATTCCGATTGAGCCTCTTTAAAAGGACTTATATAAAAGTATGTTGCAGATACAATAAAACCAACCAGAGTTGCAATAAAAAGATTTTTAATTGATCTTTTCAGTAAATCGAAATCATAAGTGGCCAATGCAAATCCGCTTCCAACAATAGGTCCCATAAGTGGAGAAATAAGCATGGCACCAATGATTACAGCAGTTGAATTAACATTAAGACCAACCGATGCAACTAAGATTGCAAATGCCAAAATCCAAAGATTTGCACCTCGAAATGAAATATTAGATATTATACTTTCTCTTACTTTTTCTGGTTTTTCTTCACCTTGATGTAGGCCAAACAATTTTGTAAAAAAATTCATAAGTACAATTTTTAACAAAATAATAATATTTATGATTATGTTCCAAAAATAATTACGGCTAACGGAAAAAGTATTTGCGAAGGGCGGGCTAAATTTAACTGAAAGTTCAATTTCGACCAACCGAAGCAAATTGCTTTTTCAGATTACCAAATTACAAAAAAAGTAATATGAAAAGCAAGTTGCGACTAAATGTATGGGGTAGTGGTTTTATAGATTCAACCCCGCCTTTTGCAAATACTATGTTAGCTGTAGTTTTTATTATTCTAAATCTTCTTCAAAAACATAAATAAACTCCTCGTGTAAAACAAATTCTTCATTTGTAATAGTTTTGATTTTAGCTATTGTATAATCAAACCCTTTTTGCGTGAATAAATCATTTTCAGCTATTCTATTAATATTTTTCACAACAAGTTTCTTTTCAATTTGATTTAAATATGAATTATTTAAAATTTGTTTTTTTGTTGCGAGGATAATATAACTTTCTTGTTGGTTAGTTTTTATCCTAACAATATCTCCAATATTGTATTTCATTACTTAAAAATCTGAATTTATTCTTTTTTGTCTCATATTTAACTCTTCAAACATAATTAGCCCGAACAAATAATTATCCTTAGTTCTTGATCTTGTATGTTCTAGTTTTACTTTTTTCCCCATCCAAATATTACAATTTAATAAAGAAACTTCTCCTTTGCAATTACTAGCTGTTGGTTTACCAAAAGAATTCTCTAAACCGTATGTGACTTGAGAAAATTGCTCTGAGTTATAATCATTTTCCCATCCGAAAGCTATGAAAATAGCAGCAAGTTTTTTGTTTAAAAAATATAAATTAATTCTACTTATTTTTACATTTTGAATGTCAGTTATGTCATTTCCCTCATAAATATATTCATCCATATTATTAAATTTGGAATTATTATTTTTAATATTCTTTATTTGTGAAATATCTGTACCGAATTTGAATTTTCGAAATCCAAAATTATTATCAAGTTTTTCAATGTTTTGAGCCCAAAAATTGGAAAAAAATAAGATTAGAAATATTTGTAGAAATTTAGTATTCATAATGTTGTTTAAAAATTACAGCTAACGGGAAAGGGCTTGGCGAAGGCGGGGATAAGAAGGACGGAAATTCCAACTAAACACGAACCGAGCAAAAACCATTTTCGTTTTTTCAAAATTACAAAAAAATAAAAAAAACGAAATGGTTTTTTGCGGCGAAAAGTGCTGAAATCTTCTAAATGATAACTCTCCGCCCCGCTTTTGCCAAACCCATGTTATGTGATGTGGCAATTTTCCATAATTTTTTATTCAGTTAGATTCAGTTTTCAGAAGTTTCATTCAGCAAGGTTTTTAAAATTCAGCGTCATTTTTAAAACTCAAGCGCGAATTTATTCACACAGTTAAAATTTCAGATCGCTAAAATTCAAAAATTTTTTCGGAAAGATTTTGCGTAGGATTTTCAGTCAGAATTTTTTCAGCAGAGTGATTTTGACGCGTTAAATTGTTTTCACGCACATATTCCGTTAGTGATGTGGTGTCAGAAATCAGTTTTTAAGTCAAGTCCGTGATATATTCAGTCAGTCAAGCAGAAAATGAATTCAGACCTTGTTTTCACGCATTTTTGGTCTGGATTCAGTTTCTTTTTTATTCACTAAAAATCGTGGAGTTTATTTCGGAGCGTGATTTTTGATGCCATATCACATAACGGAAAAAGTATTGGCGAAGTGCGGGCTGGATTTAACTGAAAGTTCAATTCAGAACCGAGCGAAGCCGATGCT
>NZ_JBYFBZ010000032.1:0-3349 GCF_057652215.1 Soonwooa sp. T0.1_25
CATTCTTAATTACGGAGGAAATCCCAAAATGGCTTTTTGAAAAGCATAGATAAAAAAACTGCGGCTAACATGGTATTGGCAAAATGCGGGGTTTATGCCTAAATTGTACTTTTTGTAATATTTAGCCGCCAATATTTTCCAATTCCACATTTTTGATTAACTTAGTTCCATTGAAAAAATATTGGCTACGATTGGTCTGAAATTGAACTTTCGTGCAAATTAAGCCCGCACTTCGCCAATACTTTTTCCGTTAGCAGAAATTTTATAAAAACTATCGTCTTAAAAGAGTGAAAAATAACTATAAAAGATTTTTATCAATGAATAAATTTTTATATTTTTATCCAAACTATAAAATTAAAAAAAATGAAAAAGACATTTAATTTAGTATTGCTATTTGTATGCTTTATTACTTTAAGTTCGTTTGAAAAGCAAAAACCATTTGATGGAAAACCAACTTTTGTATTTCAGAGTTCTTGCGACGCAAGTCAAAATCTTGACGAAACTTGTAGAAGTTTTATTGGAAGATGTAGAAAAGGTGGAATTAATTCAGAATTCCCAGGTCAATTCTATGATGTAAAAATTAGAGAAGTAAAAAATGGCACCTCTGCGGATCACAAAAAGGCTTGGAAATTATTAAATGACAACAGATTTAAAAAATAATATTATGAAAAAATATTTCGGAATAGTTCTTTTGAGAACCAAAAATGAAACGACGAATAACTGCAGTTTTGAGGAGACATATTTGTCTATAAAGTCACAAAATATAGATGAAGCAAGGACTGTTTTAGAAGAATATGGAAAATCTTGTGAAACTACCTACAAAAATCAGAATGAAGATGTAATTGTTGTAAATTTTGAAAAAATAATTGATGTTAACGAATTTTTGAGGGAAGAAACACAGGAAAAATATCAAGAATTATATTCAAGAAATTTTCAAGATATAGAGTCATATTCTAAGTTTGAAAAACTTTATAGCCAATAAAAAAACTTCTGCTAACATCGGTTTTGCAAAAGCGGGGGTGAAGTTCCCTTGCGGTGAAAGTTTTGTAAAATTTATCCGCAAAAAACCATTTCGTTTTTTTTATTTTTTGTAATTTTGAAAAAACGAAAATAGTTTTTGCTCAGTTCGGTTTTTAATAGAAAGTTTCGGCTTTCTTAGCCCCGCCTTCGCAAAGCCGTTTCCCGTTATGCCTCATTTTAAAAGACGATAATGCAACATAATATAACAGCATTTGCAGACGAGTTTGGAAACAACTCATTTGACTTTCAGACACAAGGAACACATTTCATTGTGGCGACTGTTATGTGCAAAAACGAAAATTTAGAAAAGCTAAAAACAGACATTGATGAAATAAGAAGAAAGCATAATTTTCAGACAGGTGAAATGAAATCAAGTGGCGTTGGACCTAACCACCCAAGACGCAAAAAGATACTTGAAGACATTGCACAACTAGACATATCTATTTATGCTGTTATCGTTGACAAAAGACAGCTTTTTGGAAAAGGATTTGGCATCAAAAAATCATTTTATAAATATCTCAATAACTTAGTTTATAAAGAACTTTACAGGACATTTCCACGACTTGAACTTTACGTTGATGAACACGGTGGAAACGATTTTATGCGTGAATTTAAAACTTATGTAGAGAAGCATCACGAGAGAAATTTGTTTTCTGGTTCAGACTTTAATATTCTTAACAGCAAACAAAGCTATTTCATCCAGTTAGCTGACTTTGTTGCAGGAACATTGGGTTACATTTTTGACGAGGGCAAAAAATCCGAACACAGTAGCGAATTTGAAGAAATCTTAAAACCAAAAATCAGCAGTCTGAACTTTTTCCCAAAAGAGTTTTCATTTAAGGAATTTCAAGACACAAACGTTGATGCAACTTTCGACCCTAAAATTGCTGAAGTCTGCTATTTAAGAGTTCAAGACTTCATAGACAAAGAAACAGGATGCGACCAACAAAAAATCGACCAAATAAACTTCCTAAAACTCTTATTACTATTTCAAAGAGCAAGCATTAGAAACCGCTATGTTTCGACAAAGGAAATTTTCAACCATTTAAATCAAAGCAGACACGAAGACCTAAAGGAGGAGTATTTTAGAACTAAAGTAGTTGGCAATTTAAGGGACAAAGGTGTTTTAATAGCATCAAGTCGGGACGGATATAAAATACCATCTTGCTCTCAAGACTTAGACAACTTTATCAATCACGGAAAACGAATAGTTTTACCAATGCTAAACAGAATAAAGGAGGCAAGAAATACAATAAAGTTAGCGACAGGAAACGAATTAGACATTTTAAACAAGGATACATTTAACGAACTAAAAGACCTACTTGATAAAGAATAAAGTAAAATGATAAATACATTAGAATATCAGATTTCCATTAGCCGAGAGCTTGACACAATTAAGAATCGTGTTAGAAATTTAATTGGTGATGCTAACTGGGGTGAAGACGGTAGATATAAAGAAGAAAAACTAAAAGCAGTTTTAAGGACTAGATTACCTAATAATCTATCTGTTGGAACTGGATTTGTTTTAAATCAAATATCTCACAATGAAAATGTTGTTTCAAAACAAATTGATATTCTAATATATGACAATACACAGCCTACTATTTTTAGTGAGGGCAACTTTGTGATTGTAACTCAAAATAGTGTGAAGGCTTTAATTGAAGTAAAATCTAGAGTTTTATCAAATCGGACTGATAAAAACGGACTGTACAAGGTCGTAGAAAATTTCAGTTCAATAGTAAGATTCCCAAGGCTTTCAAGAACAGATAATAATCGAATATTTAGAGGACTAATTTCATTTGATTTTCAAGGACGAATTAATTCTACAGTTATAGATGATTCACTTAGACTTTCAGGAGGACTAATTAACCATTTCTCATTAGGTGGTAATATTTTCATTCGGCATTGGCTAGATAGCGGAGGGCTGAATCCACCAATAGAAGCAGATTGTAACGCAAATTTCTATAATATTTATGAGTTAGAAGATTTATCCCATTCTTACTTTATTTCCAATCTAATTCATATGACGACAACAGCAGATATGACAGACAGATATTTTATGGACTTTCCAATAGAGGGAACTAAGGAAACTAGACGAAATAGAACTGTCTGCCTATGAAAAAAACGAGGCATAACAGGCGTTTGGCAAAAAAGCGGGTTCAGTGCTTAGATGAATCTTTGTAATTCGTATCAAGCTCAGTGCTAGCAGACAGTTTAGTGCTTCGAAATCCGCTTCTTCGCCAAGCGCCCAACCGTTATCTGCAATTTTATACCAATATTGCGGTTTTTAGAGGAAAATCAGGTTGGATTTTAGCGGAAAAAATTTTTG
>NZ_JBYFBZ010000033.1:0-3180 GCF_057652215.1 Soonwooa sp. T0.1_25
AAAAGATCATTGACATTAACGGTAAAGACATCACAAAGAGAAAACCGAGCACTTATAAGTGCTTGAGTAACCTAAAAATAGGAAAGAAATCGTTAAGGGCGTATGGCGGATGCCTAGGCTTTCAGAGGCGAAGAAGGACGTGGTAAGCTGCGAAAAGCTCGGGGGATTGGCACACACGAATTGATCCCGAGATGTCCGAATGGGGCAACCCAATACATTGAAGATGTATTATCCCTAAGGGGAAGCAAACCCGGAGAACTGAAACATCTAAGTACCCGGAGGAAAAGAAATCGAAGAGATTCCGTAAGTAGTGGCGAGCGAAAGCGGATTAGCCCAAAAGTCTTTATATGTTTAGAAGAATGTTCTGGAAAGAACAGCCGTAGAGGGTGATAGCCCCGTATTTGAAAGGCATACATAGATGATAAATGAGTAGGGCGGGACACGTGAAATCCTGTCTGAATATGGGGGGACCATCCTCCAAGGCTAAATACTCCTGAAAGACCGATAGTGAACAAGTACTGTGAAGGAAAGGTGAAAAGCACTTCGAATAGAAGGGTGAAATAGAACCTGAAACCGTACGCCTACAAGCGGTCGGAGCTCACAAGTTGAGTGACGGCGTGCCTTTTGCATAATGAGCCTACGAGTTAATTTTACTAGCGAGGTTAAGGACTTCAGGTCCGGAGCCGGAGCGAAAGCGAGTCTGAATAGGGCGGTTAGTTAGTAGGATTAGACGCGAAACCTTGTGATCTACCCATGGGCAGGTTGAAGCTTTGGTAACACAAAGTGGAGGACCGAACCGGTTGACGTTGAAAAGTCTTCGGATGACTTGTGGGTAGGGGTGAAAGGCCAATCAAACTGGGAGATAGCTCGTACTCTCCGAAATGCATTTAGGTGCAGCGTCGATGTTAAGTTTATTAGAGGTAGAGCTACTGATTGGATGCGGGGGAGTCAAATCCTACCAATTCCTGACAAACTCCGAATGCTAATAAATGTTCGTCGGCAGTGAGGGCATGGGTGCTAAGGTCCATGTCCGAGAGGGAAAGAACCCAGACCAACAGCTAAGGTCCCTAAATCTATACTAAGTTGAAGCAACGCGGTTGAACTGCATTGACAGCTAGGATGTTGGCTTGGAAGCAGCCATTCATTTAAAGAGTGCGTAACAGCTCACTAGTCGAGCGGTTCGGCATGGATAATAATCGGGCATAAGTATAGTACCGAAGCTATGGATTTGTATTTAATATACATCTGGTAGGAGAGCATTCTATTTGCGCCGAAGCAGTATCGCGAGGTATTGTGGAGCGGATAGAAAAGAAAATGTAGGCATAAGTAACGATAAAGGGGGCGAGAAACCCCCTCACCGAAAGACTAAGGTTTCCTCAGCCATGCTAATCAGCTGAGGGTTAGTCGGGACCTAACGCGCACCCGAAAGGGGAAGTGGATGGACAATGGGTTAATATTCCCATACTTGCTCACACTAAAAAGGGGACGGATTGCCGTACTTACTGAAGACTGACGGAATAGTCAAGGCCTAGCCTTCGGGCGAAGCTGCTGTAGGGAAAGCGGTTCCAAGAAAAGCCGAAGTGAAGCAACCCGTACCAAAACCGACACAGGTAGTCGAGGAGAGAATCCTAAGGTGCTCGAGTGAGTCGTGGCTAAGGAACTAGGCAAAATAGTCTCGTAACTTCGGAAGAAGAGACGCCTCCCTCCGGGGAGGCCGCAGTGAAGAGGCCCAGGCGACTGTTTATCAAAAACACAGGACTCTGCTAAATCGAAAGATGCTGTATAGGGTCTGACACCTGCCCGGTGCT
The DNA here is from genome assembly GCF_057652215.1 of Soonwooa sp. T0.1_25. Taxonomy (NCBI): domain Bacteria; kingdom Pseudomonadati; phylum Bacteroidota; class Flavobacteriia; order Flavobacteriales; family Weeksellaceae; genus Soonwooa; species Soonwooa sp. T0.1_25. The sequence goes on from NZ_JBYFBZ010000033.1 coordinate 1,809, forward strand.
GGAAGGTTAAGGAAGGGCGTTAGCATAAGCGAAGCGTTTGACTGAAGCCCCAGTAAACGGCGGCCGTAACTATAACGGTCCTAAGGTAGCGAAATTCCTTGTCGGGTAAGTTCCGACCTGCACGAATGGTGTAACGATCTGGGCACTGTCTCAGCCACGAGCTCGGTGAAATTGTAGTATCGGTGAAGATGCCGATTACCCGCAATGGGACGAAAAGACCCTGTGAACCTTTACTATAACTTCGTATTGACTTTGAGTAAGTAATGTGTAGGATAGGTGGGAGACTATGAAGCATGTACGCTAGTATGTGTGGAGTCAACGTTGAAATACCACCCTTTACTTACTTGGAGCCTAACTTCTTGAATAAGAAGGACATTGCGTGGTGGGTAGTTTGACTGGGGTGGTCGCCTCCAAAAGAGTAACGGAGGCTTTCAAAGGTACCCTCAGCACGCTTGGTAACCGTGCGTAGAGTGTAATGGCATAAGGGTGCTTGACTGTGAGACCAACAAGTCGATCAGGTGCGAAAGCAGGACATAGTGATCCGGTGGTTCCGTATGGAAGGGCCATCGCTCATAGGATAAAAGGTACTCCGGGGATAACAGGCTAGTCTCCCCCAAGAGCTCACATCGACGGGGAGGTTCGGCACCTCGATGTCGGCTCGTCACATCCTGGGGCTGGAGAAGGTCCCAAGGGTTGGGCTGTTCGCCCATTAAAGTGGCACGCGAGCTGGGTTCAGAACGTCGTGAGACAGTTCGGTCTCTATCTATTGCGGGCGTTAGAAGTTTGAGCGGACTTGACTCTAGTACGAGAGGACCGTGTTGAACAAACCTCTGGTGTATCAGTTGTACCGCCAGGTGCACCGCTGAGTAGCTACGTTTGGAAGAGATAAGCACTGAAAGCATATAAGTGCGAAACTCGCCGCAAGATTAGACTTCTTTTAAGGGTCGTTGGAGATGACAACGTTGATAGGCTATAGGTGTAAAGACAGTAATGTCATAGCCGAGTAGTACTAATTACCCGTAGATTTATAGCCTATTGGTTATTTTAATCTTAAAAATATTTAAGACAAGTTCTTATAAGTGCGATAAAGGTTTTGCCTTTGTGATGTATATTACCGATAAATTAGACATCAGATAAAAGATGTCAGATATTAGACCAATTTTTGGTCTAGAATCTGAAATCTTACATCTGCCATCTAAAATAATATTTAGGGTGGTTTTAGCAGAGGGGCTCACCTGTTCCCATTCCGAACACAGAAGTTAAGCCCTCTAGCGCCGATGGTACTGCTAACGCGGGAGAGTAGGTCGCCGCCAGTTTTTTTAAAGCTCATCAACTAGTGTTGATGAGCTTTTTTTGTTTTATACCTATAGGA
>NZ_JBYFBZ010000034.1:0-2289 GCF_057652215.1 Soonwooa sp. T0.1_25
CTCAAAAATTTTTTCCGCTAAAATCCAACCTGATTTTCCTCTAAAAACCGCAATATTGGTATAAAATTGCAGATAACTGAAAAAGTATTGGCGAAGTGCGGGCTAAATGGAACTGGAAGTTCAATTTCGACCAAACGGAGCCGATGCTTTTTCAATGGAACTAAGTTATAAAAAAATGTGGAATTGAAAAGCAGCGGCGGCTGAATATCACAAATCTTTCAATCTGCGGTTCAACCCCGCATTTTGCCAATACAATGTTATGTGCAGTTATAATTTGCTTTGGCTTATACTATGATTCAAAATTTCGAAATATACAATCGTAATCCAATTTATAACCTCTTCATTAATCAATTTGAAAAAATAATCACTTTCAATTATTTCTGTTGATTTAATGTTCCTTTGTCCACCTATAGCAAAATGAAAATATCTATTTCTAATGTCAATTATTAACTTTATAAAAAGTCTGTATTGAAATGATAAATTATTATTAGGGTTATCAACAATGAGATTACTCGCATCTATGTATTTTTTTATTATCTGGTAATAATTACGTGATAATATTGTAGGTAATGATGTGAAATCAAATTCAAGTTCCGCATCTAAAAGTAAATTATCTAATATTTTTTCAGTAAATGAATCAAAAAATAATAATTCACTTTTTGAAGTGTCAAAATAGTTTTTCAATTTATTGTAAGTACCAAAGTAATCTCTTGAATATGAAGAATATATTAAAGGAAAACTATATGAAATGTATTCCAAAACTCTATATAAGTGTAAAAAAGCTTTTGTGTGGGAATTTCTACCACAACTGATGAAATACGAACAAAACTCCTCTAATAGAAGGTTGTAATATGAATTATTTATATGATTAGTTTTTATTAAATAATTCTCTAAATCGTCAATTTTTAGTGGACTTGATAAAGCATTTTTTATAGGTTTTGTTGAAGGAATTCGTTTAAATTCCCTACCTAATCTTGAATAATTTATCTGTTGTGCTATTTCTTCACCAGTAAAAGTATTTCTAATCTTTAAAGTACCCGTTAAAAGCCTAACTAAATAAGCTTCTTTTGGTGTAGATGCTGAAATAGTTAGAGAAGTTGTTAAAGATGTTTGATAAGTAGAAGAAATATTTTCAATAAAAATATAATTCATTATAATATTTCATCATTAAAATTGTCAAGTAGTTCAATATCATCTAAATCGTATAGATTTTCAAAATTTTCAATGAAGTATTTTGATAAAGATCTTCTTTCCTTGCTTAATTTTATTGAAGAAAAGTTTAGTGATTTAAAAACTTTTTCAAAAGTTTGTATTGATTTCCAAAAATCTTCAATTCCAAAATTGGTTAAAAATTGATATGATTTTTTTACTCCTACAGAGAAGCCAATTATATTGTTAGTATTGTCAAACCAGGTTTTTAATTCTTTCTTAGTACTAAAATTATTAATAATGCTAATTACGTCAGAAAATTGCAATGAATTATTCATCACCTTAGAATCCATAATTTTCTTTGTGATTAAATTATCCATTTTTTCATCGATAATTTTTTTGTTATCAATTGATATACTATCTGTAATAAAAGCTAAGTAACTTTTAATAATATTTGATTTTTCAAAAGAATTTTCATTTTTCTTGCCAGCTTTTCCTTTTTCCTTGTCAGTAATTATTTTTATTGACAACTCATCAAACTTGTAAATATTTCCTAAAAGAATTTCAATTTGATGATTAGCAGACATAGGTTTCTGCCCATTATTTAAAGTAATCATTCTATAAAGTAAATTATCCATAGAACTACAAACTAATATATTTAAAAATAAAGGTCTTTTAATATCTAATTCTCTGCCAATTTCTGGATTAGTATATGCGGAATGCAATGTATTTAGTCGTTGTATGCCATCTAAAATAAACATATTCTGAACGTTTAATTCTATAAATTTTTGTGCAGAATCCACATTCTTTGGAAAATCCTTTTCTTCAGTTATTATAGCCAAAGTAATTGGAGGCATAATACATCCATCAAATAAATCATCTTTTAATCTTTTATAGAATGATGCATTTTGTAGATTTCTTTGAATATCTAATCTGTTAATTAATGGAAATAAATTTTCAACTGCATATTCATAATTTGTTTTACCAGTTATAAATTTACTTTTAATTACTAAGTCATCGTCTATTGTTGATAATTCTAACATTCTTGGTTGTTTTATAATTGCACATAACGGAAAAAGTATTGGCGAAGTGCGGGCTGGATTTAACTGAAAGTTCAATTCAGAACCGAGCGAAGCCGAT
>NZ_JBYFBZ010000035.1:0-2117 GCF_057652215.1 Soonwooa sp. T0.1_25
CTAAATAGTTGTCGATTGTTATCATATTCTTTTTTTGTCTTGTTACTGTCGGCACGTTTTAAAATTACGCCTAACGGAAAAAGTATTGGCGAAGTGCGGGCTTTCGAAGAACTTTAGTTCAAGGAAGACCAAACGTAGCGAATGCTTTTTCAATACTGCTAACTTACAAAAAAATGCAGAATTGAAAAGCATGAGCGGATTATTTTTTCTGCTTTTCAATTTTGCACTTATCCCCGCATTTTGCCAATACTATGTTACCTGCAGTTTCTTTTAGAATGCGTATCCAAAAGCTAAACCTAAAGCAGGATAAAATTTACTGTTTTTATAGTCAAAGTCATAACCATTTCCAATTCCGGCATAATACCTAAAAATAAAATGATTTCCTAATGGTAATTGTTGTCCAAATTGAACTTCATTCAGCCAACTTTTTCCAACTTGGGGACTGTAATAGTCTGTTCCGCTAAAATAAAATTTAGTTTGATAGGCGATAAATGTTCCGGCGTTATTTTTTAAAGAATGTCCTTTTTCTTCACGTCTTTCTCTATTCAAATAGTATCTTATTTGTCCTCTGGCAAAAATACTGTTACTGTTTTTACTCCATTCATAAGAAATTCCATTATGCCACAAGTCTGTAATTCCACCCCAACCCAAATTAATGTCTGCCAAAAATTTGTCACTTAAAGGAATTTCGGTTCCAACAGATATTCCTTGTAGTCCAAGTTCAATTTTGTAATTGTTTTCTAAATTAGTTTGTGCATTTGTGATTTGTGAAAGCAAAATCACACTTAAAGTTAAAATGATTCTCTTCATTAAGTTATATTTAGTTAATTTTCAATTTTATACGGTATTTGTTTTGAAATTGCAGGTAACGGGAAAAGTATTTGCGAAGGGCGGGCTAAATGGAACGAAAAGTTCAATTTCGACCAACCGAAGCGAATGCTTTTTCCACGAAACTAAGTTAATAAAAAGATGTGAAGTGGAAAAGCAGGCGCGACTAAATGCAACTAATAGTCCTATTAAATATTCAACCCCGCCTTTTGCAAATACTATGTTACCTGCAGTCTCTTTATTCACGAAGCCATTTTTTAATTTCGGTAAAAGATTGTTCGCTTTGTTCAATCCAAGGAAAATGTCCTGCTTTATCTATAAAAACTAATTTGGAATTTTGCAACCTAAAATATAGTTCTGTTGCAAATTCGGGCAAATTGTTTGTGTCGTATTTTCCGTTAATTATTAAAATCTTTGTTTTTAAATCCTTAAACTTCTTTTGAAATTCCAAATACTTTTGTCTTTCTTCAGGTGTTTCTTGATAATAATTGTTTCCAATTGGTTTTCTTCTTCCTACTTTTGTAATTTCCTTTACAATCGGAATCACTTTTTGTGCAGTTTCTTCATCATAAGTCCACCATTTTGTTCTTGCAGTTGAAATATCATTTCCATTTTTATCAAATGTTGTATTATTTTCAATCATATAATCCCAATCCTCAATAACTTTAGCAAACCATTTAGATTCTTTTATTCTTTTGTTTTCAGAAGTTTTTCGTCTTTCAATAGATTCATTTTGACTTCCAACATAACTTGTCCCTGATAAAATTATTCCCGAGATATTTTTTGGATATTCAACAGCGTATTGCAAAGCGATTGCACTTTGGTCTGAATGTCCAAAAAGCCAAATCTTTTTTACACCAAGTTTTTCTCTTAATAATTCAATTTCTTTTACGGAATTTTTAGCACTGTAATCTTCAAGTTTTTTTGGGGTTTCGGATTTTCCTATTCCACGAGAATCATAGTAAACCATTGTAAAACTTTCTTCAAGTGGTTTTAAAGTCATTTCGTAGCCGATTTTTCCTGAACTTGGGTGTCCAACAATCATAATTGGTCCTTTTCCTTTTACTGTAAAATTGATATTTAAATCGTCAATTTTTTCGGTATAATTCCCATTCTCAAATTTAGAATTTGAAGCGCAGGAAATAATGAATAAAAAAATTATAAATGTTTTGAAAATTTCTTTCATACTCGCTGTTTTGGTGAGATTGCAGGTAACGGAAAAAGTATTGCCGAAGGACGGGCTTTCGAAGAACTGCAAGTTCAAGAATGACCAAACGAAGCAAAAACTT
>NZ_JBYFBZ010000036.1:0-2041 GCF_057652215.1 Soonwooa sp. T0.1_25
CAACCTGATTTTCCTCTAAAAACCGCAATATTGGTATAAAATTGCAGATAACGGAAAAAGTATTGGCGAAGTGCGGGATTTCGGAGCAATTCACTGTCCGCCCACCACAAAGTTTCTTAGGAGCAAAAATGCTCAAATTTAGCAGTTCAGCCCGCATTACGCTTATACAATGTTGGCGGTAGTTTTTTTTATTCAATTCTCCTTAATACCCCCTTTAATTTTGCTTCAACTCCAAGATTATCAAAAAGTTTTTCAGTCAATGTTAATGTCTTCTTGAAAGCTGTTTTAATATCTGTCGGATCTAATTCTGATGTTGTCTCCTGAAATAACGAATACCAATCTGGGTCTATGTCTTTTTCCAAGCTTTTTGTTGGACTTTCCCAATGTTTGGTTTGGTATGTTTCAATTCTTATTAACCAAAGTAAATATTTTTGAACATTTGATAAGCTTTGGTAAGCGTGAGCAAATTCCTGTCGTTTAATTAAGTTGCTTGTTGTAAGTAAAACATTCAACAATGATTGGCTCAACCACAGGATATTTTCATTTGTTGTTCGATCAGGTACTTTAGTTTTTATTTCTTTGAGCGTGTTAGTCAATAAATCTTCTTTATCTACTAAAATCATCTTGTCAAAGTCGCTAAACTCTACCAAACCGTCCCACGATTTGATAACTTCCATTTGGTCGTTTGTCAAAAAATGAAACTCCCCCCTTATCATATTTTCAAAAATGGCAACTTCACTTCCATACTCGTTGGTAAAATATAATGCCAAAGGATGAATTTGGCTTACCCAATTTTCAGCGGAAAAATTTTCTTTATCCTTCAAGAAGATGTAGAATTCAATATCTGAATATTTGTCCCCTTCATTTTTGGTAAATGACCCGTACATAAATACGGCAGAAATATTTTTATCATTTTGAGCTATTGACTTTGTTTTGTCAATCATTTGTAACTGTATCATTTTCTAATTTTTTTAATATTAACAATCGTCTTTTCTACTTTGCCTAGTAAAGGATATTTCAATTCTTATTCTATCTTACAGTTACTTATAGCTTCATTTTCTTGAATGTTTTTTGTTGTTAATCGTTTCTTCAAATTACCGCCAACGGAAAAAGTATTGGCGAAGTGCGGGCTTAATTTGAACGAATGTTCAAGTTCAGACCAAACGGAGCCAATATTTTTTCAATGGAACTAAGTTAAACAAAAATGTGGAATTGAAAAATATTGGCGGCTAAATATGTGAAATTTTTCAATTATACATTTAACCCCGCATTTTGCCAATACAATGTTAGCTGTAGTTGCGTTTTATCTACTTTTTTTGTTTGATTCTAAAACAAATCTATAAACCATTTCATCTCCATTATTAATTATTTTTATAATGTTAATTGTATCTTTTCTTTTTTTACTGTGATATTTTCCGTCTCCAATTCTCCAATTGTAAAATCTTATTGAATCAGAAAAATTATTTTGATTTAGTGATTTTCTTTCATTTGGTTTTTTAAAACTCAAAGACTGAATATAAATTGAGTCTTTTGGATTGACGTTTTTTACTTCAAATGTTTTGTTCAAAGACATACAATGTACATTTAGGTTTAAATCATTTTTGCCAGAAATTTCTTTGTATATATGTGAGTGTGGAGCTCCAGTAATTGCTAAAAAACAGGAATTTAAAGTTACAATAACAAAAATGTAGGCAATTATCTTTACTATTTTCATTTATATGGGATTTTTGATTATTTATTATTTTTCGAAATATAAGTTAATCTTTGGCTTCGATTGTATCAAAAATAATTTCATTTTCCTTTATTTTTTCTCTTATTATTATTCTAGAATTATAATTTTCAGATAAGACGATTGACGTAAGAATTAAAATGCTTAAAGAAACGAAGAAAATAAATTTGAATATTTTCATTTTAAAATACGGCTTGTTTTTGTTCTTTTGATTTTGTGGAATTGTTGTTGCGCAATTACAGCTAACGGGAAAGGGCTTTGCGAAGTTACGCCAAAAACGAGGCTGCCATAGCTTTGGAGGCGTAATTTTGC
>NZ_JBYFBZ010000037.1:0-2012 GCF_057652215.1 Soonwooa sp. T0.1_25
GGTTTTGCAAAATTACGCCTCCAAAGCTATGGCAGCCTCGTTTTTGGCGTAACTTCGCAAAGCCCTTTCCCGTTAGCGGTCATTGTAACAAAACGACCGTCCAAACAAAACAAAATAATGTATGACACCGAAACAAAACGAATATCACGACTGACTGCAATACTAACACAGTTGCAAACGAAACGACTTTTGACAGCTACGGAACTTGCCAATAAATTTTCAGTAAGCGTAAGAACAATATACAGAGATATAAGAACATTGGAACAGGCAGGCGTTCCGATTGTAACCGAAGACGGAAAAGGTTATACACTAATGGAACACTACCGACTTCCACCCGTTACATTTACTGAAAACGAAGCCAATGCGTTGATTACGGCAGAACAATTAGTATTGAAAAACAAAGACACTTCATTTATTAAAGCCTATTCAGAAGCTATCGCCAAAATCAAAACCGTATTAAAACACAGTGTAAAAGATAAAGCCAATTTACTTTTTGAAAGAGTACAAATTATACAAAATACAGACAACGAAAGGACAAGCGGTAATTTATCCGATTTGCAATTTGCATTAACCAATTATCATTTAACAAAAATATCCTACACCAACGAAGCCGAAAAAACAACGAACAGAAGTGTTGAACCATTTGCCATATTAAGCACTCAGGAAAATTGGTTGCTGTTGGCGTGGTGTCGTTTACGCAATGAATTTCGATTTTTCCGACTTGATAGAATTAAAAAACTTGAAGTACTAACTGAAAACTTTGAGCCACACAAGATGACTTTACAGGAATATTTTGAACTGTATTATTGATTTTTTGCCCACCCCTGACATACTGTTGTCGTAACCCCATTTTAGTTTTGCGGTATCATTAACTAAAAACAAAATATATGAACATAATTGTAGGAGCAACAGGACAAGTAGGCTCAAATCTTATCAGTGAACTAAAAAACAACAACTTTCCTGTAAGGGTAGTCGTGAGAAACCCCGACAAACTTGCGGACAAAACCATCGAAACCCGAACTGCTGACTTATTTAATTTGGAGCAACTTACAGAAGCATTTAAAAGTGGAACGACTGTTTTTGTTTTGACACCCGAAAATCCTGCATCAAACAATATAATCGAAGACACAAAACAGATAGTTGAAAATTACAAAAAAGCTATTCAGGCAACAGGAATTAAAAAAGTAGTCGCCTTGTCTTGTGTCGGGGCACATATTGACAGTAACACAGGCAATGTTTTAATGTCAAGAGTTTTAGAACAAACATTAGATGACTTGAACATAGAAAAAGTATTTATCAGACCGTCCTATTATTTTAGTAATTGGTTGGGATACTTGGAAACTATTGAACAATATGGCGTGTTGCCAACTTTTTTTCCCGAAGATTTGAAAATAGAAATGAACTCGCCTATTGACTTGGCAAAATTTATTGCCAAAATAATGACCGACACATCATCGGAAAAGAAAAGAATTTATGAATTAACAGGACAAAAATACAGCTCGCTTGATGTGGCAAATACATTTTCAAAATTGCTCAACAAAAATGTAACTGTCCAATCCATACCGCAAGACAAATGGAAAGAAACACTTTTATCTGTCGGATTTACTGAAAATACAGCAAATAATCTTTCCGATATGACACAAGCAGTTATTGACAACAAAACTGTTCCCGAGCAACCAAACAGCTCAATAAAACTTCCAACAACATTGGAAAAATATTTTGAAGAACAACTGAAAAGATAACAACGAACCGCTAACATCGCATTGGCAAAATGGCGGGTTAAGTGCTAAATTCAACTTTTGTGCTTTTTTCCCGCCGAATGTGTTCCACATTCAGCTTTTTTTAATAATTTAGCTTCTGTGGAAACACATCGGCTACGTCACTGCTAAATTGAACTTTACGTCCAATTTATCCGCCACTTCGCCAATGCGTTTCCCGTTATCTGCAATTTTATACCAATATTGCGGTTTTTAGAGGAAAATCAGGTTGGATTTTAGCGGAAAAAATTTTTG
>NZ_JBYFBZ010000038.1:0-1737 GCF_057652215.1 Soonwooa sp. T0.1_25
TGTGGTTAATCAAAGTTTGGTTCTCCGCATCAACATTTGTGGTGAAAATCGCCACCTTCGCCAAGCCCGAAACCGTTATGCGTCACTCTATGAAACACCCAGCGTAAATGAACTATCAGACATATAAGCCACATAGAGACTTAGAATCTTTAGTCAAATTTTATTGGACTTTGGAAATACCATTTGACCCAAAGAACGCAAAACAAATGGTTGTGCCAGACGGCTGTATTGAAATGACATTTAATTTGGGCGACAAGATTAAGAGATTTATTTCTGAAACCGACTTTATTCTTAATCCAAACGCAATGGTAATGGGACAAAGGACAAAGTCATATTATATTTTGCCTGTTGGAAATGTTGATACGATTGCAATCTGTTTTTATCCTTATGGCTTTGCAAATTTTGTAAATACGTCACTCGAAAAATTAGTTGACAAAGAAACGCCTATTACTGAACTTTTCGGACCAGATGAAGCCAATAAGTTAGAACAACAAATAGCTAATGCAACAAACACCGAACAAAGAATTGAGATAATTGAAAACTTTCTAATAAATAAACTCAATGAAGAAAACACGATAAGCAATATTGTAAAATCAACCGTTGATACTCTTCTCAAAACAAATGGAAGCACTTCTATAAATGTTATTTTGAAAGACGACCTTTCTAAAAGACGCCAATTGGAAAGACATTTTAAAAAGCAAATTGGCATAAGCCCAAAGCAATTAGGTAAAGTAATTCGACTTCAAGCTATTCTACAAAAATTGCTCAACCAAAAATCAGAAACTCTTACAGATATTGCTTATGAAAATGAATATTTCGACCAAAATCACTTCATAAAAGACTTCAAGGAGCTTGTTGGAATAACACCCAAACAATTTTCTGAAAATGAAAATATGGCTCTATCTAATCTTTTTTACAAGAAAAATTGATGTGTCGCATTTTTACTATTTCGTAAGGAATGACCAAACTACATTTGCCTAAATTTTAAATAATAGGCAATGACAGTAAAAAATTTCTTTTTCTTGACAATTCTTGCAGGACTTTTTCTGTCCTCTTGCAGCAACCAAACCCAAACGAAATCAGAAACAACGACAAATGACACAACAACAAATTTAAAAGTAAAAAATATGAACAGTTACATTTCAATGTTTGAAATTCCTGCAACGGATATTTCAAGAGCAGTAAATTTTTACCAAATAATTTTGGATATCAAAATTGAAAAAATGGATGTAGAAGGCATGAAAATGGGAATACTACCTTATGAAAATCAAACAGTAACAGGTGTGATAATCCAAGCGGACGGATATAAGCCTTCTGCTGACGGTGTAACCATTTACTTAAACGGTGGCGACAATCTTCAAGTTATTCTTGACAAGGTTGAAAAGAATGGAGGTAAAATTATTGCACCGAAAACTGCTCATGCAGACGGAAGTGGTTTCTTTGCAATTTTCATTGACTCGGAAGGAAATAAAATGGCACTTAATTCACCAAACTAACAGACAGACAGAAGAGCGAACGCATAACAAGGTATTGGCAAAAGCAGGGCTGAAGTGCAAACTTCGGCTTTTGTGCTTCTATGAAACTTTTGTATTAAATTTGAGCTGACGTTTTTCAAATGCCCTGCCTTCGCCAATACCCAAACCGTTATCCGCCAGGCATTCGCCGTTTCAGAAATCTAGTGCAACAAATGTTAAAATAATTAACACAATTTTATACGTTTGTCAGCATGAAAAAATA
>NZ_JBYFBZ010000039.1:0-1570 GCF_057652215.1 Soonwooa sp. T0.1_25
CATAACCTAAAATTAATTGTTTTTTGCTAATAACTTTAGGGTTATAAAATGTCCGGTTTTTGGGGAGACTTACAATCCTTTGAAAATTGACTATTCAATTGTTGGATTGAAAGTAAAAATTTTTCATACCAAACTTTAGATTTTAAATTTTGTGCTTTTTCATGAAGTTCAATCATTTCACTTGCATATGAAATTCCGTCATTAAGCAATTCATAAATTTTCACATAAAATGCGTCTTGATAAATACTATCAAATTCTTTTTGTAAGCAATCATTTAGATAGAACAGTTTTTTAAGCCACATTTCAAAATGTTCAAAATGATTCCGCTCTTGTAAGTGAATTAAATAATCACTCATTTTCTTAAAGCTTATACTACTTATTTATAGTTAGTTTTGAATTGTTCGTAAAATTCCTTTTGAGAAATATAGATAGCTGTTGCCATAAACCCATTGTTCAGTATAATCATTTTTACTAATGCTTTTATTTATTTTATCAGGTTCTCCCCATGATAGTTTACACATTTCGTCTGTCATACCAACCTTAACTTTATTTGCTAATATTGCTTCAGCGTTATCTTTACCAAATTTTTTTACCAATATTTCAAAATCTTCAGAATTCATAAAATCTTTATAAATAGATGGTCTTGTTGTTGTTCTGCTTGGACCTTCTTTTAAAAAATATACAGGTAGTTCTACAGTATTATCAAAGTTTGATAAAATTATCATAGGTGTTTTAAAAGAACTTGTATAAACATTTACTAAAGAAACATCTACGACCTTCCATAAACTTTTTTCTTCTACTTTTGTATTTTGTCCATTTAAAAGATTAATAATTCTTTTGTGATAAACAGAATTTGAATCTTCTGACTCATTCAACATAGTTCTTCTCGCATAATATTTTTTGTTTTTATAATAATTTTTTAAAAAATCAAGATGAGAAACTATCATAATGTTATAAGGATACCTAAACTCATATAATTTAGGTTTCCATATTACGATTTCATTTGTTGTTTTGTCAACTAATGTAAAATGTAATTCGTTATAATCCTTAATAATAGTTCTTGATTTACTTAAATCAAAATCGATCACTTTAAAAGTTTTGCCACCGACATTATCATAACTAAAATTATCATTTTCATCTCCTAAATAGTGTTTTATTGTTCTTTTTTCAATTATTTTTTTGCGACCCTTTGGAACTTCAACACTTATTTCTTTAGGAGTCTGATAATACATATCATCAAACATAGTTTTATCACTTGGTGAAACATAAGATCCGAAGTTTGAGGGTAGAATAAAGAATTCTTGTCCTACATATTTTTTATACTCTTCTAAATTATCATGATGCATAAAGTTAAGCTCACTACTATATGTAGTATTAACAGTTGGCTTTTGTGGAGTCAGATTTCTCTCACTAATTTGTGCATACATGAAATTCAAACTAAATAAAAATCCGAATAAAATGTTGATTTTTTGATTCATAACAGTTGTTTTTTTAGGTGGTCTCAAATTGCTAGTGCAACTTTTGTTTTTGTAAAAGTATTATTTTTTTTGAGTGATTTTAATAAAATATG
>NZ_JBYFBZ010000040.1:0-1474 GCF_057652215.1 Soonwooa sp. T0.1_25
GGTTTTGCAAAATTACGCCTCCAAAGCTATGGCAGCCTCGTTTTTGGCGTAACTTCGCAAAGCCCTTTCCCGTTATGTGCCATTTTTGAATGACAATGCGAATAGATACAGACAAACAAATGAATTTACTTAGTGATAAGAACGTTGCAATAATTGGTGGTGGACCCGTTGGACTGACTATGGCAAAATTATTACAGCAAAACGGCATAGACGTTTCAGTTTACGAAAGAGACAACGACCGAGAGGCAAGAATTTTTGGTGGAACCCTTGACCTACACAAAGGTTCAGGTCAGGAAGCAATGAAAAAAGCGGGATTGTTACAAACTTATTATGACTTAGCCTTACCAATGGGTGTAAATATTGCTGATGAAAAAGGCAATATTTTATCCACAAAAAATGTAAAGCCCGAAAATCGATTTGACAATCCTGAAATAAACAGAAATGACTTAAGGGCTATCTTGTTGAATAGTTTAGAAAACGACACGGTTATTTGGGATAGAAAACTTGTTATGCTTGAACCTGGTAAGAAGAAGTGGACACTAACTTTTGAGAATAAACCGAGTGAAACAGCAGATTTGGTTATTCTTGCCAATGGCGGGATGTCCAAGGTAAGAAAATTTGTTACCGACACGGAAGTTGAAGAAACAGGTACTTTCAATATACAAGCCGATATTCATCAACCAGAGATAAACTGTCCTGGATTTTTTCAGCTATGCAATGGAAACCGGCTAATGGCATCTCACCAAGGTAATTTATTATTTGCTAACCCCAATAATAATGGTGCATTGCATTTTGGAATAAGTTTTAAAACACCTGATGAATGGAAAAACCAAACGCAGGTAGATTTTCAAAACAGAAATAGTGTCGTTGATTTTCTTCTGAAAGAATTTTCCGATTGGGACGAACGCTACAAAGAATTGATTCATACGACGTTGTCATTTGTAGGATTGGCTACACGGATATTTCCTTTAGAAAAGCCTTGGAAAAGCAAGCGCCCATTACCCATAACAATGATTGGGGATGCCGCACATTTGATGCCGCCTTTTGCAGGGCAGGGAGTAAATAGTGGGTTGGTGGATGCCTTGATATTGTCTGATAATCTAGCCGATGGAAAATTTAATAGCATTGAAGAGGCTGTTAAAAATTATGAACAGCAAATGTTTATCTATGGCAAAGAAGCACAAGAAGAATCAACTCAAAACGAAATTGAAATGTTTAAACCCGACTTTACGTTTCAGCAATTGTTAAATGTATAAAATGGAATAAAACGGCACATAACAAACAAATTGGCAATAGAGCCGGTGAAGTACTTCTATTGAACTTTTGTGCAATGTTGAAGATTAGTAATTCTATTCAACATTTGTGCTAAAAGTCGGCTCCATCGCCAATTTGCCAAACGTTATCTGCAATTTTATACCAATATTGCGGTTTTTAGAGGAAAATCAGGTTGGATTTTAGCGGAAAAAATTTTTGA
>NZ_JBYFBZ010000041.1:0-1338 GCF_057652215.1 Soonwooa sp. T0.1_25
ATGCATATTCCTGAAATAGGTTGACAAAAAATTCATTAAATATTGTCAAGCTATGGAACAACAAAAAATCATTAGGTGTCCAAAATATACCTATCAAAAATTACCTTTTCAGATTAAACTCCAAATTGTTCAAAAGGTAACCAACGGACAGATTTCTATCAATCATGCCGCTAAAACGTATGGAATATCCAGATCAACCATTGATTATTGGGTGAAAAAATTAGCTACCTTTAATCAAAAATCTATCGGTATGAGCAAAGATCAGGAAATTAAAAAACTAAAAGAGAAAATCCAGGAACTGGAGTTTGTGAAAGACTTCCAGCAGGATCTTATCCTTGATTTTGAGGAAATCGTAGGCAAGGAACTCTCAAAAAAGCATTTACCCAAAGACTTGATAAAAGAACTCGAGAAAAAGAAGAAAAACCGTTTAAAAAACGGTGGCTAGCCGAAGTCTTTGGGATATCACGACAAGGCTATTATAAGCGGATGAAGCATCTGGAAACACAGGCTCATCAGTATGAATTGATTCTCTCCGAAGTTCGCAAAATACGCAAACTTCAGCCCCAATATGGAACCTTAAAAGTCTTTAAAGAGCTTTCTTTTTTCTTTCATCAGCAAGGAATAAAAATGGGGAGAGATCGCTTCTTTAAGCTGTTAAAATGGAATGGAATGCTAGTGAAAAAATCTAAGAATTTTATCACAACAACCAACTCTAAGCATAGGTTTTTCAAGAATCCGAATAGAATCTTAAACACCGAAATTACCCACAGTGAACAGGTTTGGGTAAGTGACATCACCTATGTAAAACTTCAAAATGATTATGCTTATTTAGCGCTTGTTACAGACGCTTATTCAAAGAAAATTGTTGGTTTTAATATTGACAACCATATGAGAACCGAACTCGTTGTAAATGCTCTTAAAATGGCTTTAAAAGAAAGATCTTTCCCTGATAGAAAAATCATTCATCATTCTGACAGAGGAATCCAGTATTGCAGCCCAGAATTTGAACGATATACACTAAAAAATGATATCATTTTAAGCAATACTCAAAACTCTGATCCTTATGAAAATGCTGTTGCAGAGCGGATGAACAGAACTCTAAAGTACGAATACGGATTAAAAGAAACCCTACCAGATTTGAAAACTGCTCAGAAAATGACCCAGCAAGCTGTAAACCTCTACAACAACCATCGATTGCATTTTTCACTCAATTTTCAAACCCCTGCAAAAGTGCACCTCAAAGAAAATGTAAAATATAAATCCTACAAACGAAAAAAAATCCTAATTTAGAACCACAAAAAAAACTGAAAAATGTGTCAACTATTTCAGGATAATACA
>NZ_JBYFBZ010000042.1:0-1213 GCF_057652215.1 Soonwooa sp. T0.1_25
GGGTTTTGCAAAATTACGCCTCCAAAGCTATGGCAGCCTCGTTTTTGGCGTAACTTCGCAAAGCCCTTTCCCGTTATCTGCTATGCTAGAAAAACCGCACCTAAAAACATTGAAGTATGAAAAAATTAACAATCATTCTATTTTTAGTCATCTACAATACTTTTTTTTCACAAACTCATAGATTTATTTATCAATTAGATATCAAAAATAAATATGGGACTGAAAATATGAATATGGTTTTGGATATTGACAAAGAAAATGTAAAATTTTATGATTATGCCTTTTTGGAAATGGACTCCATTAGTCAAAAAGCAGGAGAAATTTGGCAGACAAATACCGAATCCGACCAATTAATTTTAAGAAAAGCAAATACTAACAAAAACACACAATTCCACGATAGTGCATTTGACTATTTGGCGATTGACTCGGAAGACAACATTAATTGGAATATTACAAAAGAAATTAAAAATGTGGGAGAATACAAATTACAAAAAGCGACAGCAAAATTTGGAGGGAGAAATTGGACGGCATGGTTTTGCGAACAAATTCCGTTTCAGGAAGGACCTTATAAATTTCGTGGTCTACCTGCTTTAATTTTTGAATTGAGTGATGACGGGGAAAACTTTAAATATAGTTTGGTAAAAAGTATAAATCTTCCAAAAACCTTTGACACCAAGCAATTTTTGGAAAACCATTATGATACGAAACCTGTTAAAGTGAGTTTAAAACAATATCAAAAAATTAAACTTGATTACTACAATGACCCTGTTTTGCATATGCGAGAAGCGCTTGACAAAGGGGGAACTGTAAGTATTGACGGAGAAAATATTACAAATCAAAATCAATTAGACATTAAAAGAAAATCTTTGCAGGAAAGAATTAAAAATAATTACAATCCAATTGAGATTGACAAAGCAATTCCATATCCTAAAAATTAAAAAAAAGCACAGCAGATAACATGGGTTTTGCAAGATGCGGGGTTGAAGGAAATCTTAGAAAAATTCTAGAAAATACCCGCAAAAAACCATTTCGTTTTTTATTTTTTTGTAAATTTGAAAAAACGAAAATGGTTTTTGCTAGAGGTTGGTTCTCCTCTCGACTTTCGGTTTGCAGTAGCCCGCACCTCGCAAAGCCCCTTTCCGTTATCTGCAATTTTATACCAATATTGCGGTTTTTAGAGGAAAATCAGGTTGGATTTTAGCGGAAAAAATTT
>NZ_JBYFBZ010000043.1:0-1146 GCF_057652215.1 Soonwooa sp. T0.1_25
CCCGCACTTCGCCAATACTTTTTCCGTTATGTGCAAGTCAATAGAAAATGCTGTCATATTTAGAAATAAGTGAAAAACGAATACGCATATACTTCAGAAAACAAAATAATACATATAAGCGAAATTCAACAAGGAAATAAGTCGCAATATACTTGCATTAATTGTGGAAGTATCCTAATACCCAAAAAAGGAAAAATAAGAAGTCATCATTTTTCGCATAAACACGAAACGAATTGCAGTTATGAAAGTTATTTACATAAACTTGGCAAATTAAAATTTTATGACCAGTACAAAAAATGTCTTTCCGAAAAAAAACCTTTTCGTGTTGAATACAAAATAGATAAAACTTGTAATGCGTGTCTTGAAAGTTTTAACATTTCTTGCAAATTAAATTCTGAAATAAAATCATATGATTTGACTAAGACTTTTGATGAAGTATTTATAGAAAAAGCATACAATGGATTTGTAGCAGATATTCTACTTAAATCAAATAAAACAAATGAGATATTATTTATAGAATTTGCTGTAACGCATAAGTGTGATGAAAAAAAAATACAAAGTGGTTATAGAATAATTGAAGTTAATTTAGTTAATGATTCTGACTTAAATTTCATAAATAAAAACCATATTAGTATAAGTGATTTACACCATAAATTCTATAACTTCAAGACAAATCACTTAACCGAAAAATTTATACACAGTGTAAATTGTAAAGAATTATTTGATATCTATTTAATTCACAAAAATAATAAGACTGTCAAAATAATTGAACAAATGCGAAACATTATTAATGAAATTAATAATAAAAATGTCATTTATTACAAAATCAATGAGATTGAAAATAGAAAATATGATTTTGAAAAATTTGTCATAAATTACTCATTTATGAATAGAGAATATAAAAATTGTTTTGCTTGTAGATTTTTTGATGAAAACACTTCTTATTACTCGTCAACTAAATATTTTTGTAAACGATTAAGAAAAGGAATTGACAATTCTAACTTTGGATCAAATTGTGAAAAATTTTGGAGGCTTGAAAATCGCATAGAATCATAGTTTGACCTGCACATAACATAGTATTTGCAAAAGGCGGGGTTGAATATATAATAGAAAAACCCGATGCATTTAGTCGCAACTTGCTTTTCA
>NZ_JBYFBZ010000044.1:0-1093 GCF_057652215.1 Soonwooa sp. T0.1_25
ATAACGGAAAAAGTATTGGCGAAGTGCGGGCTGGATTTAACTGAAAGTTCAATTCAGAACCGAGCGAAGCCGATGCTTTTTTCGGATTGTTAAATTACAAAAATAATCAATACGGAAAAGCAATCGGCGGATAAATGCTACAAATTTTTCAACTTGCGTTTCACCCCGCATTTTGCCAATACTATGTTATCTGCAGTAATAATAACTCTTTATTATTAATTCGTTCTAATTTTATTACAAAATGTTCAATAAATGATTTTGTATAAATTGATAAGTCTTCTTTAATATTCGGAAATTGATCTAAAGTTAGATCATAAAGTCCTTTATCCTGTAATATAGTTTTTATGTGATTTTCATGATCATAATTTATTATTGAATTTCTAATGATTCTATTTTTTCTAATAATATTTTGTTTTGATCAAATTTTCCCTCATCACTCAAAATAAAACTTATGTCCTCTCTTAATGGTCTACCATCGTCATATAAGCATTTGTTGTATTTAAGGAATGATGAAATGTAAGTGTCGCTAAATTTATCCGTATTTTTATATTTTGTCTCATTCCTTGAATTGTCAATAAAATCTCCAACCAAAAAAACTCGATACGGACTATCTCCATCCCATTTGTACTGAATGTGGCTTTTCGTTTCAAAAGAATAGCAATCTATATATTTTTTGAAATTATGAAAGTTTATATGAACTTCTACCGATTTGAAAAGATTTTCTTTGAACGATTCTTTTTCATAAATCTTCCGCCAATTAGATATTATTCCTTCTAATTTTCGAATGCTTGTATTCTTTTCTAAAATTAAGTTCTTATGTTTTGTACTTGTTATGTTTTTATAAAACAAATATGAAACATTACTATTTTGGAGATCCTCCACATCGATGATCTTTTCTGCATAATCAAACTCCTCTAAAGAATTAATTCTCTTAAACAATATTAATGTCCTTTTAGAAATATGATTATTTTTGATTTTGTACAAAACAATTTGATTTTCTAGATCGAAAATTAATCCTTTGTTGTTTTTTTGTAAATGTTCAAAAGTGAAGCCTAATTCAAACATAATGCTGTAATATTATTGCAGATAACGG
>NZ_JBYFBZ010000045.1:0-1041 GCF_057652215.1 Soonwooa sp. T0.1_25
AAGCATCGGCTCCGCTTGGTCTGAACTTGAACAGTTGTTCAAATTAAGCCCGCACTTCGCCAATACTTTTTCCGTTAGCAGAAATCGCATCCAAACTTTCCGCTTTAAAAATATTTTAGAATAAACTTGCAAATTGATAACTTTTAAGTTAACTTTGTAACATGAATTTTGAGAGAAAAATTATTTTCTACGAACGGTATTTTGTTAATTTCTATTTGGAACAAAACGAAAAAGTTCAAGAGAAAATTGAATATGTTTTTAAACTTGTCAGAACAGTTCAAAATGTTCCGAAGAAGTTTTTGCAACATATGGCAGAAACAGACGGACTTTACGAAATTCGAATTGAGTTTGAAAGTAATATTTATAGAATTTTTTGCTGTTTTGATAAAGGAAATTTAGTTGTTTTGTTCAACGCTTTCCAAAAGAAAACTCAAAAAACACCAAAAAAAGAAATTGAATTAGCTCTTAAATTGAAAAATGAATATTTAAATTCTAAAAAATAGAAAATGAAAAATAAAATAAGTGATGTGAATAATTTCGATGAATTATTAAACATCAAATACGGAGAAATAGGAACTGAAAAACGCGATGAATTCGAAGAAAAAGCACAATATTTTGTAATTAGTGAAATGTTGAAAGAAGCACGTAAAGAAGCGAAAATGACACAAGAGCAACTTGCTGAAAAAGTTGGAACTAAAAAAAGTTATATTTCAAGATTGGAAAATGGTAAATGTGATATTCAACTTTCAACTTTATATAAAATTTTTGAGTTTGGACTTGGAAGAAGAATTAATTTACTAATTAACTAAAATTGCGACTTCTGCTAACATTGTATTGGCAAAATGCGGGGTGAAAGGAAAGTTGAACTTTTTGTAAAATTTATCCGCCACTGCTTTTTTATTCCACAAAAAAGAGTAATTTAGTGTAAGAAAAAAGCATCGGCTACCTTCAGTCTAATTGCACTTTTCGGTTCCATTTAGCCCGCACTTCGCCAATACTTTTTCCGTTATCTGCAATTTTATACCAATATTGCGGTTTTTA
>NZ_JBYFBZ010000046.1:0-1039 GCF_057652215.1 Soonwooa sp. T0.1_25
TCCAAAAAGCATATTCTTTTAATTCTACATTATTTGCTGTAATTTGTCTAAAAAGTTCCATTTAAAGTAGTATGGTTTTATAATGTCGCCTAACAGAAAAAGTATTTGCGAAGGCGGGGCTAAAAATGCCAATTTTTTTCTATTAAAAACCGCCGTGAGCAAAAATTTTTTCCGTTTACCAAACTTACAAATTATCTGGGAAACGGAAAAATTTTTTGCGGCTGAAAATGCGGACACTTTCTATTATGACTTCAACCCCGCTTTTGCAAATACTATGTTGGCAGAAGTTGTTTTTATCTGATGCTATCAATAACTGCAACTTTTCCAAATTTTTCACTGGAATATATTTTAAAATAAACATCAATAATACCATCAAAATGTCCATCTTTAGTTTTCTCATACTTTTTCCCAAATACAGAAAACTCATCAGTTCCGATTAAAGGGAAAGAATAAATTGTATCTTTTTCCAAATTACTGAATGAAAAAATTGTAGTAATGTCTTTTAAGTCGTACTTTTTGTAAAGGTTCAATATATTTGGATTTCGCTCGTCATATTCCGCTACATATCTTGATTGATAATTGTCGAATCCTCGTATGTGAAAATATGAAATTCTATTTTTTGAGAAATTTGATTTAAAAATAAAGCATCTTCATATCTAATAATCACACTATTAATTTTTTTTAGTTTCTTTATTTTTTACATTTTCTACTTGCTTATTATTACAATTTAGAGTGCAAAAGCATATATATAACAAAAGAAAGTACTTCATATTAGATTAAATTATAGAAATTTTCGTCAACTTATTTCATTTAATTTTCTTAAAAATTTTATATAGGAAATATGCTCCAAAAATTATTATTCCAAAGCATAGAGTTTGAATCCAAAATAATCCTGAACTGAAATTCTCAATAATATTTTCCATAAATTCTGTTTTTGACCGCTATTTTGTTACAATTTCTGCCAACGGGAAAGGGCTTTGCGAAGTTACGCCAAAAACGAGGCTGCCATAGCTTTGGAGGCGTAATTTTGCAAAACCCA
>NZ_JBYFBZ010000047.1:0-1035 GCF_057652215.1 Soonwooa sp. T0.1_25
TAACGTGCCGCGTATTGGCGATGGGCGGGATTTTTAGCACTGAACTTTAATCGAAGAACAGAAGTTGAATTTTGCACTTCCGTTGATACGAAGCCGTTCAGCCCGCCTATTGCCAATACGATGTTGTACGACGTAGTTATGTTTTGGGTTTTAGTCCAGCTAAATATTTTCGTATGTCATTTTCTAATTTATCCGGGTATTTGTACTCTAATTTTTTTGACAATTCAGTTCCTATTTCTGAAACTAAATCAGTCATTGAAAATAGAGCAGTCCAATTTTCCTTTATATCGCTCCCTGAAAATGTTTGTTCTGTTTTAGCCCACATTTCCTGGTTAAGATACTTTTTGAAAAGTCGTCCATATTTATTGGTCGTTATGTTCCAATTGTGTTCACTTGCAATGTGCCATTCAATTAAAGGAATTAAATATTCTGTGCGAATAACGGTTTCCGACATAAATTTCGCATAGAATATTTCATCTCTCACAAGACACTTTGCCACGTAAGTTGTGTCCCACCAAAAATCGTTTATTAGATTTTGAAACTCTTTTTCAGACGGTTTTTTGATAATGGAAATTTGATAAGTTGGTTTCAGCATTTGCTTTGTAATACCATCTTTATCAATTAAAATTTTATAACCAATATCCCAATCTTCTGGTAATTCTTTCTCTTGCGTTTCCTTTATAAATTTTGATTTGCTGTAAAGTTTAAAATCTACTTTCACACCGTCTTCATAAAGTAGCATTTTCATTGCGTGTTTATGGTTAAAACAACTTTCGTCTTCTTCAATCATAGCAATTGGATTTCCGAATTTAAGCGTCCAGCTTTTGTCTGAAATGTAATTTGTATTATCCTCAAAAACAAATTCAATGTCTAAATCACTAAATTCGTCAACAAGTGCTAAAGGATTTACAAGTGAACTTGTCAGAAGAAGAACTCTTACATCTTCGTTTTTCTCCGACCATTCTATAATTGTTCTTAACTTTTCTTCTCTGACTTTCATTTTGTTTGGTTCGGTTTTACTATGTCGTACAACGG
>NZ_JBYFBZ010000048.1:0-1019 GCF_057652215.1 Soonwooa sp. T0.1_25
AAGGGCTACTTCAACTATTAAAAATTGCAACACCGTTTATTTTAATTACAACGGTTTACACAATTCTTGTTCTTGGACTTGAAGAGTATTTCGGTGACCACATTTACAAGATATCTGGACAAATTGGTTCTGTATTTGGACTTGCGGTCGCTTTTTTCTTGGGTTTCAGAATGAATTCGGCTTATGACAGATGGTGGGAAGCAAGAAAAATATTTGGTGAATTGACTAACAATACACGAAGTTTTGTTGCTAAAATTTATGCCTATTATGGCAATGAAGAGAATTTTAAAGATACAACAAAAACCGATTTTAAAGTTGAAGCCCTCAAATTAATTGAATTGAGCATTTTATACATTCGTCAATTAAAAAATGAAATGCACCATAATTTCAAGCCAACTTTTAATGAGCAAACAATTGCAATTCTAAACGAGTTTAAAATAAATACCGAAAACAAAATCTCAAACGAAATATTGGTTGCAATCACAAAGCGTATTGAAGACAATTTTACTTCAAAAGCAAATATTGAAAAAGGAGATTTAATGCAACACATAAATCGGTTTTACGACATTCAAGGAAAAGCTGAAAGAATAAAAAATACGCCTTTTTTGATGATTTACAGTGCATTTACCAAAATAATTGTAAGCTTCTATGTCATACTTATTCCATTATTTATTGGTGACATTGACTTGGGTGGCGAAGAAAGTGGCTTTGAGTTTTTAGCTATTCCAATTATGGTTATTATAAGCACAGCATTTTTGACAATAAACAAACTCGCAAACTTGTATGGAGAACCATTTTCGGAAAACAAAACATCTGTAACCATTGACGACATTTGTAAGACAATAGAACAGAATTGTAATGAAGTATGCGACAAGCTGAAATAAAAACTACGCCTAACACGGGTTTGGCAAAAGTGGCGGTTCAGTGCTCCGCAGCCACATTTGTGGTTAATCAAAGTTTGGTTCTCCGCATCAACATTTGTGGTGAAAATCGCCACCTTCGCCAAGCCCGAAACCGTT
>NZ_JBYFBZ010000049.1:0-973 GCF_057652215.1 Soonwooa sp. T0.1_25
AAAACCTAAGATCTCAACTCATAATTCATAATTAATAACTCCTAACTAAAAAACCTAGCCCCGATTGAACGGCATGTTCGAGCTCTTTTTGTAAGTAATGGCCAATGCCAAGCACAAAAAAGCGATAAGTGAAAGCGGGAAACAGATACTGAAGAAAAATTTAGTAATTTATATCGGTAGCAAATTTTATTTACACTCATTCACTATGTTTTTTGTGCTATAAATTATCGTAATACTGAAAGATGAAAATCATAAACTATTATCTATAGAGGTTTAAAGCTTTTATGGTAAGTACCAAAATTATCATAAGTTTTTAATATGCTTCTTGAATATATGTTCTAGGTTAATAGTTATATAAATTAGATAGCATGTCGTCTCTTATTTTTATTTTATTGAAAATACTCTTATAAAAATCTTACTTAACATTTAATTAATCACACTTTACTTGGTTTCTGGTACTACCGACTTTATATTTTATTTTTTTAAAGTTTAGAAAGATGCTGTTATGTTACATGCTAATGTTGTTATTGTTCAGTCGAAGTCTCCTTAGTTTTATGAATGGATATTAGTCAGTAATCTTTCTGAACTACTAATTGTTAGTAAATAGTTAGGACTTGTAAAGTGTTTTTAATTAATGATTTACAAATATAATTATCCACATTGTAAACTGTATATTAACAAAATTTGGAATCGATTAATAAAACGCCCTACATTTGCAGAACCAAAAAACGGTAGAGAAGACGCACATTAAAATTAACTTTAAAAATAAATCAAATTTTATTTGGATTTAATAAAGTAAAGTGCTTATCTTTGCACCACTTTTGAAACAAAAAGTAAGCGCAGGAGATATTTAGAAATAAGCTTTAATATTCAAAAAAAATGAGTTTTAAGTTTTAAAAAAAAACATTAAAAAACATTTGTGGGTATTAAATATTTTAATTACTTTTGCACTCGCAAATCGGCAGACAGATGA
>NZ_JBYFBZ010000050.1:0-957 GCF_057652215.1 Soonwooa sp. T0.1_25
CCGTTAGCAGAAATCCTAAAAACAAATCTTGTCAATAATTTTAAATTTAATTTTCCCAATTTGGGAATTAATTTTTATATTTGTATAAAGAAAAACAATTGAGAGTTATAGCAAAGAAAATACTGCGAGAGTTTTGGGAAAAACATTCAGATTGTGAACAGCAATTGAAATCGTGGTATCAAGAAGCTGACAAAGGAACTTGGAAGAATTTAAATGAATTAAAAAACGAATATCCAAGTGCAAGTATTTTAGAAGATAATAGAGTTTGTTTTAACATAAAAGGCAATAATTATCGATTGATTGTAAAGATTAATTTTAATTATCAAATGATGTGGATTCGATTTATTGGAACTCACGCCGAATATGATAAAATAGATGCAAACAAAATTTAGAAAGATGAAATTAAAACCAATAAAAACAGAAAAGGATTATTTTCAAACTTTAGAAAGACTTGAAGAAATTTTTGATGCAAAACCAGGTACAAAAGAAGGCGATGAATTGGAAATTTTAGGAATTTTATTAGAAAAGTATGAGAATGAACACTTCCCTATTGGACTTCCAGATCCAATTGAAGCAATAAAATTTAGAATGGAACAGCTCAATTATTCACAAAATGATTTAGCTGAAGTAATTGGTTTGAAAAGTAGAGCAAGTGAAATTTTAAATAAAAAACGAAAATTATCTTTGGATATGATTCGTAAGTTAACGGAAAAATTGCACATTCCATCAGAAGTATTAATCCAAGCATACTAAAAATAAGGACTTCTGCTAACATTGTATTGGCAAAATGCGGGGTTGAATATAAAATATAAAATGTAGAAATATTTATACGCCGTTGCTTTTTCGTATTATTATTTTTTATAATTTAACAATCCGAAAAAAGCATCGGCTTCACGCAGTCTGAATTGAACTTTTCGTCCAAGTTAACCCGCACTTCGCCAATACTTTTTCCGTTAT
>NZ_JBYFBZ010000051.1:0-900 GCF_057652215.1 Soonwooa sp. T0.1_25
ATGGTTTTTGCTCGGTTCGTGTTTAGTTGGAATTTCCGTCCTTCTTATCCCCGCCTTCGCCAAGCCCTTTCCCGTTATATGAAAGCCTTCCACAACACTGCACAAATGAAACAAATTTTAGAAACTAATCGACTTTTATTAAGAGAACTAAATTCTGACGATGCAGAAAATTTTTATCTCTTAAATCTAAATCCAAACGTGATAAAATATACTGGAAATTCTGCTTTTAAAAATACTCAAGAAGCAAGAGATTTTTTAGAAAATTATCAAGACTATAAACTAAACGGTTACGGAAGATGGGCTGTAATAAATAAGGAAACCAATAAATTTATTGGTTGGTCTGGATTAAAATTCGGAGAAATGGAAAACGAAACTGATATTGGATTTCGTTTTTTTGAAGAAGAATGGAATAAAGGTTATGCAACTGAAAGTGCTATTGCTTGCTTAAACTACGGATTTGAGAAACTAAATCTTAAACAAATTATCGGAAGAGCAATGAAAGAAAATATTGCTTCAATAAAAGTTCTTGAAAAAATTGGACTTGAATACGAAAAAGACGTTGACTTTGATGGAAAGGAAGCTGTAATCTACAAAATTGAAAAATAAAAGGCCTTCATATAACATCGCATTGGCAAAATGGCGGGTTAAGTGCAAACTTCAGCTTTTGTGCTTTTTATTCCGCCGAATGTGTTCCACATTCGCTTTTTTTGTTGTAAGTTAGCGATGTGGAAACACATCGGCTAAGTTACTGCTAAATTGAACTTTCCGTCCAATTTATCCGCCACTTCGCCAATGCGTTTCCCGTTATCTGCAATTTTATACCATGCATATTCCTGAAATAGGTTGACAAAAAATTCATTAAATATTGTCAAGCTATGGAACAACAAAAAATCATTAGGT
>NZ_JBYFBZ010000052.1:0-899 GCF_057652215.1 Soonwooa sp. T0.1_25
TTGTTGATGTTGGCAAAATTTGTTGAAAAGGAGAAAACTCGGTGTTGAGATTAGCGTCTGGCGAGTTTTCCTTTTTCCACAAATACCTCATTGGAGATAGGTTTCCCAAGCTTTCATGGGGTCTGTTATTGTTATAATGCTCCATCCAATCAGAAGTTATTTCCCGTACTTCTATCAAATTATTGAAGATTCTTGCATCCAGAACCTCTGTCCTATAGCTTCTGTTGAACCTTTCAATAAAAGCATTCTGAACAGGTTTCCCCGGTTGAATATACCGCATTTCAATTCTGTGTTTATGGCACCAATTCGTAAAAACAGAACTCGTAAACTCGGGACCATTATCTGTTCGTATTGCTTTTGGTTTTCCTCTTTCTTTTACAATCCATTCCAGCAGATCGGTCATATGTTTTGCTCCGATTGATAAGCCGATTTCTATCCAAATCGATTCTCTGTTGTAATCATCAATGATATTCAATGTTCGGAATCTTCTTGAGTTAAACAAAGAATCACTCATAAAATCCATGCTCCAAACTTCGTTGTAGTTGCTCGGAACTTCCAAATTTTTTCGTTCTCTCGAAGCCAATCTCCTTCTGCGTTTTCTTAAAATGTTCAATCCAAGCTTCTTGTAAACACGATACACCTTCTTGTGGTTCCAGGAAAAACCCTGATTCCTCAGACTGTGAAACATTTTTTTGAATCCATAGCTGGGATGTTTTTCAGAAAGTTGATTCAGGCAATCGATGATGTCTGTATCATCTTTTCTTTTGGGATGATAGTAATAGCTGCTTCGCTCCAAATTCAAGGATTTACACGCCTGCCGAATGTTCATCGGGTATTCTGAAACAAGATAATCAACCACTTCCCGTTTTGTGGCAGGCTTTACCACTTTTTTGAGAGTA
>NZ_JBYFBZ010000053.1:0-706 GCF_057652215.1 Soonwooa sp. T0.1_25
AGTATTACTATTATTTTTTCAAAATTTTCTTTATACATACGGTTTTTCTAAAATTGCGGCTAACGGAAAAAGTATTGGCGAAGTGCGGGCTAAATGAAACGAAAAGTTCGATTTAGACTGAACGTAGCGAATGCTTTTTCAATACTGCTAACTTACAAAAAATTGCAGAATTGAAAAGCATGAGCGGATTAATATTTCTGCTTTTCAATTTTGCACTTCTCCCCGCATTTTGCCAATACAATGTTAGGCGACGTTATTTTATTTCTATTTTCATGCCTAAATTATTAGCTTGATTTAGAAATTGTTTTATGTTTTCAGGATTCCATTGAGTGCAAGTTGCAATCACTGCATCTCCAATTTTAATTTCTTCTTCTGGATTAATATAATGTCTTTTGTGTCCCCATCTTTGATAAATATCTTCAGCTTTTTCTTTTGTATCAAAAACTCCAAAGCTACCTTGGATTTTATCTGGGAATTTTGTTTTTAATTCTGAAAATGTAATATCGGGATGATTCTCAATATAATATTTTATCACTGCATTGACTAATCGTCCTTTATTATATTCTTGATTATTAAATAAGAATTTTGAATAATCTTTGCTATAATATTTGAATTTGAAAAATGTATCAGATATAACAAAAATTTCATTGTTTGAACTTTTAAATCGCTTTAAAGTCATTCCCGCAATCGGAATTCCATTATATTC
>NZ_JBYFBZ010000054.1:0-703 GCF_057652215.1 Soonwooa sp. T0.1_25
AATTGTTCCCCAAATGGTAATTCGCAAGATAGCTTTTTTAATGCTTGAACCACCTGTTTTTGCAGATGTCGCTCCTAAAATAACGAGAAAAATTATCGTGAAGCCATATAACCAATATTCCATTCCTTTCACTGGTGCAAAAAGAACAACTAAAAGCGGCAATACGCCACCAACTGTAAAAGATGCTCCTGATGCTAAAGCCGCTTGTATTGGATTTGCTTGACTTATTTCGTTGATGCCTAATTCATCTCTAATGTGTGTTGCCAAAGCGTCTTTTTCTGTCAATTCAATTGCCACTTGTCTTGCGGTTTCTTTTTTTAGTCCACGTTTCTCATAGATTTGAGCCAAAATATTAAGTTCTTCTTCTGGCATTTCTTTTAGTTCCTTAATCTCTCTTTCAATGTCTGCCTTTTCAGTGTCGGTTTGCGAACTTACCGAAACATACTCGCCTGCCGCCATAGATAAAGCACCCGCAACAAGTCCTGCGACTGTTGCCAATACAATAGGTTCTCTTGTCGAACTTGCAGCCGCAATTCCAATGGCAAGACTGGAAATAGAAATTATTCCGTCATTTGCACCAAGAACAGCAGCTCTCAACCAGTTGCTTCGGTGTATGTAATGGCTGTCTAAATAGTTGTCGATTGTTATCATATTCTTTTTTTGTCTTGTTACTGTCGGCACGTTTTAAAATTACGCCTAACGG
>NZ_JBYFBZ010000055.1:0-703 GCF_057652215.1 Soonwooa sp. T0.1_25
CCCGCACTTCGCCAATACTTTTTCCGTTATCTGCAAGCGTATTACCAAAATCTCGCATAAAATAAAATGGAAAATATTAATGAAATTTTATTGAAAAACGGATGGAAAAAAAGATCCGAAAAACTAAATATTGATTTCGAAAAGATTGAGAAAAAAATTGGGTTTAAATTTCCAGAAGATTATAAAAACTTCGCATTGAACTTTTGCGGAAATGAAAATTTTATTGGCGCTGAATATGTTGCACTTTGGGATGCTGAAACAGAATTATTAGAAAATAATAGTGAATATGAAATTACAAAAAATCTAGAAAATATTTTTGGAATTGGAGGAAATGGTGGCGGAGAATTTATTGCACTTTTAAACTTGAATAATAAAAATGTGAAAATAATTCTTTGTCCTTTTATTGATATGAAAGAAAATAATTTCATTGAAATTGGAAATTCATTTTCTGACTTCTTAATTCGACTGAATAATGGAAAAGAATGGTTTGTATAAAAAACGCCTGCAGATAACAGTGTATTGGCAAAATGCGGGGAGAAGTGCAAAATTGAACTACTCTACTTTTTTATCCGCAAACACTTTTTTATTTTACAAAAAAGTGTAATTTAGTAAAAGAAAAAAGTGTTTGCTACTTTCGGTTTTTGTTGAATTTTTAGGCTTCAAAAGTCCCGCACTTCGCCAATACTTTTTCCGTTATCTGCAA
>NZ_JBYFBZ010000056.1:0-656 GCF_057652215.1 Soonwooa sp. T0.1_25
CGTTACCTGCAATCGCTCACCAACACAACAATCAAATTTGTAAACTAACTCAAGAAAATAAATGAAAAATATCCATTTAGTTGCACCAGAAAAATATAATGATTCGTCAAAATTTGAAAATTTATCAAATGGAATTTACAAATCTTTGTATGACTATGAAAATGAGCTTGTTAAAAAAGGAAATTTTGTAACAACATTGTCATTTACTCTAGAAGAGGAATTAAATGAATTGGATGATAAACAATATCCATTAGAAGATATTTTAGATAAATATTTAGCACATGTTTCTGAATTTATTCAATATGATGACAATTCAATTGAAATGATTTTAGAATTATGTACTCAAGATTGGTTAGATAATATGGAAGAACTTGTAAAAATTGTTGGGAAAAGGGTTTACAATAAGGAAGTTGAAAAAGATGGAAAAACCTATATAAAACTAGAAATTGAGTAAAAATTGCGACTGCAGGTAACATTGTATTGGCAAAATGCGGGGTTAAATGTAAAGTAGAAAGATTTGAAATATTTAGCCGCCGCTGCTTTTCATATTGTTTTTTCTTTAATTTTAACAATCTGAAAAAGCATCGGCTCCGCTTGGTCTGAACTTGAACAGTTGTTCAAATTAAGCCCGCACTTCGCCAATACTTTTTCCGTTA
>NZ_JBYFBZ010000057.1:0-653 GCF_057652215.1 Soonwooa sp. T0.1_25
AGATACAAAAGTTGATAGTTTAACTTTTGTAGAAAATCGAAAACAATTAAATAGTCTAAATACCGAAAATTTTATAAAAAAATATTTTACAAAAGAAGATATAAAAATTCCTTTCAGGCTACTTACGCCGAAAAACAATAATGAAATCCTAAAATATCCATTAGTAATAACATTTCACAATTCGACTCGAGTTGGAACTGACAATGAAAACCAACTTGAGCCGTTTGCAAAAATTTGGTTGAGACCTGAAATTTATAACAAATATCAATGCTATGTAATTGCACCGCAGTTTAACAAACGTTCTTCAAATTATGAAAAAGACAATGAGGGAATTCAAGTTTCGAAACCTTCAAATGATGTTTTTGCTTTATTAGATTTAATAAAAAATGTTCAAAAAGAATATCCAAATATTGACAAAAATAGAATCTATTTAATTGGTTATTCAATGGGCGGTTCTACTGCTCAAAATTTGATGAATTTAGAGCCGAATAAATTTGCTGCAATTGTTTCAGTTGCTGCTGTTCCAGATTTCTCAAATCTTAAAAAAATGAGTAAAAAAGACATTTGGCTTATTCACGGAGAAAAAGATGATGAAAACCCTTACAATGGGAGCCTTAAGTTATACAACAAATTATCCTCAAACAAAAAATTGA
>NZ_JBYFBZ010000058.1:0-621 GCF_057652215.1 Soonwooa sp. T0.1_25
GAGATTCCAGGACATTGGGAAGGCGATTTAATTATCGGCAAAGACCACAAATCTTGTCTAGGAACCTTGGTAGAAAGAACGACAAGAACGATTATACTTGTTCCATTGAAAAATAAACTAGCAGAAACGGTAAGAAAAGCCTTTGAGAAGGAGTTTTTGAAGCTTCCAAAGACGATGCGTAAAACCCTTACTTATGATAATGGAACAGAGATGTCTGAACATAAATTATTCACCAAGAAAACAAAGGTTCAGGTATATTTCACACATCCCTACTCTCCTTGGGAACGCCCTACCAATGAGAACTCTAATGGTTTGGTAAGAGATTATTTCCCGAAAGGGACTGACTTCAATACCATTACTAAAAAGCGCATAAAAGAAGTTCAAGAGCAGCTGAATGAAAGACCAAGAAAGGTTTTGGGTTATCAAACCCCGAAAGATGTCTTTAATAGTCTAATTTTAAATCAATTACAATGAAAAACGCTATTGTTGTCGATGGAAATAAAATGTGGGTAACTTTTTGCCCTCAAAAGGCTAAAAAAGTTATCCATATTTTATTAAAATCACTCAAAAAAAATAATACTTTTACAAAAACAAAAGTTGCACTAGCAATTTGAGACCACC
>NZ_JBYFBZ010000059.1:0-618 GCF_057652215.1 Soonwooa sp. T0.1_25
TTTTAGGTTACTCAAGCACTTATAAGTGCTCGGTTTTCTCTTTGTGATGTCTTTACCGTTAATGTCAATGATCTTTTTGTCTTATTGATCGTCTGATGAACAGATATTGTTTTTGGCTCTATCCGTAACTTTTAAATCAAACTCAAAATACTGTGGAGAATAAGGGAGTCGAACCCTTGACCTCCTGCGTGCAAGGCAGGCGCTCTAGCCAGCTGAGCTAATTCCCCCTGTTATTCGTTTAATGTTTTAAGTTTTCTTTTGTTTCAAGTTAACCTTGAATATGTAAACTTTAAACCTCAAACTCAAATTAGTAGTCTCGGGCAGGCTCGAACTGCCGACCTCTACATTATCAGTGTAGCGCTCTAACCAGCTGAGCTACGAGACTTTATTTAGACTTGAAGATGAAAGAACCTAGAGCCAAGACTTTTCGTCTTTTTTCTTTCTTCTTTTCTCTTTCTTCTTGCTTGTCTCAATCCCTTACTTACTAATTCTTAGGGGTGTATTGTTTAATATTTACAACCGAGTAAAAAAACCAAAGCTATGCTTTGTTTAAGAATGTTTGTCATTTGCATGACTAATTTTGTTTTACGTCATATAGACGCTCTAAAATGAGATGTT
>NZ_JBYFBZ010000060.1:0-617 GCF_057652215.1 Soonwooa sp. T0.1_25
TAGGGATAATCTCTTGTATTTTTTCATGCTGACAAACGTATAAAATTGTGTTAATTATTTTAACATTTGTTGCACTAAATTTCTGAAACGGCGTTAGGGTTGCAGGTAACGGAAAAAGTATTGGCGAAGTGCGGGCTAAATTTGAACGACTGTTCAAGTTCAGACCAAACGGAGCCGATGCTTTTTCAGATTGTTAAAATTAAAGAAAAAAACAATATGAAAAGCAGCGGCGGATAAATATTTCTACTTTTTCTACTTTATATTTAACCCCGCATTTTGCCAATACTATGTTACCTGCAGTTATTTTAATTGAGAATAAAGTTCATTTAGAATTGGATGAATCTTTCTATTAATATGTAAATGACCGTTTTCAAATTGTTCTAATTTTTTAATGACTTTATAAATATTCGACTGAATTATTAATAAATTTTGGTTTTTTCGAGTTTTGTTTTCTGAAAAATCTTTTTTTAATCTGTCATAGCCTCTTAAAAAAATATGACAAGATTCATTTCTTTTATATTCAATAAAATCCAATTCATCCTGTAAGTCTCCCCAAACGTTGGACAGAATTATACCCTCATTTTGTATTGTAAAACTATAAAATATTTCATTCTGTT
>NZ_JBYFBZ010000061.1:0-584 GCF_057652215.1 Soonwooa sp. T0.1_25
TTTTTCTGTCTTTATCATCCTAATCGTCTTGGTCTTCTTCAGCGTTTTTGTTTTCTGATGCTGGAATATTATTGCCGCTTCGAATTTCTGTGTGTCTAATTTCACCGCCAGTTGTACCTGTCTGTTTAGCAAAGAATAATACCACAAATGCAAAAATCAATGTTGCAATTGAAATTATTGAAGAAAAAGATTTTTGTTTAAAACTCGCCCAAAGTCCAAGCAAAGAAATGCCACCTAGTATATAAGATAGAATAGCGAATGTTTCTGCTGCTTCTTCGTGGCTTTCTATGAAGTTTTCCGAAACTCCATTTATATTTTCTACTACTTCTTCTGCTCCTTCTCCTGTATTCATAGCTGCTATTGCGGCTAATGCACCGAAAACAAAAATCATAAATGCCGTTCGTTTTACAGCTTCTGATTTTGAAATAAGACCTGTAATCATTACGATTACCCCAACAATAGGGAAAATGATTGGTAAATGATTTACCACTAAATGCCAATGTGCTCCGTTCATATTATTATGTTTTTTAAAAATTAAATATTTACTCCAAAAAGGTAACCAACTAACGCAGAAAGTACCATTG
>NZ_JBYFBZ010000062.1:0-539 GCF_057652215.1 Soonwooa sp. T0.1_25
AATGTTAGCAACTAGTGACAGGGGTTGCGCTCGTTGCAGGACTTAACCTAACACCTCACGGCACGAGCTGACGACAACCATGCAGCACCTTGAAAATTGTCCGAAGAAAAGCCTATTTCTAAGCCTGTCAATTCCCATTTAAGCCTTGGTAAGGTTCCTCGCGTATCATCGAATTAAACCACATGCTCCACCGCTTGTGCGGGCCCCCGTCAATTCCTTTGAGTTTCATTCTTGCGAACGTACTCCCCAGGTGGATTACTTATCACTTTCGCTTAGTCTCTGAAACTTGCGCCCCAAAAACGAGTAATCATCGTTTACGGCGTGGACTACCAGGGTATCTAATCCTGTTCGCTACCCACGCTTTCGTCCATCAGCGTCAGTTAAAACATAGTGACCTGCCTTCGCAATTGGTGTTCTAAGTAATATCTATGCATTTCACCGCTACACTACTTATTCCAGCCACTTCTAATTTACTCAAGACTTGCAGTATCAATGGCAGTTCGACAGTTGAGCTGCCGGATTTCACCACTGACTTACAA
>NZ_JBYFBZ010000063.1:0-519 GCF_057652215.1 Soonwooa sp. T0.1_25
GATATAACAAAAATTTCATTGTTTGAACTTTTAAATCGCTTTAAAGTCATTCCCGCAATCGGAATTCCATTATATTCATATCCTACACTAAGTTTATCTCTTAGTTCATTTGAAATATTGCAACCAACTAATATTCCAATCCATTTTGGTTGTGTTTCTTCCGACCAATAATCAGGATTGTCAATTAAAATTTGATTTCGTTGATCTAAATAATCCTGAAGTTGTAATAAACTCGATTCGTTGATTTCATTTAATTTGATTTCAACAATTCCAAGATATTCCGCAGAATATTTTGCTAGTAAATCAATTCTTCCATCTCCACTTTTTCTGCCTTTTTTAAGAGCAATTTCAGCATCTAGAATATTTACATCATTAAAATTTTGTTTATCCAGTTTTAGTATTTCTTCATTTTCAATTAAATATGCTTCCATTGCTAATTCTTTCCAAAAAGCATATTCTTTTAATTCTACATTATTTGCTGTAATTTGTCTAAAAAGTTCCATTTAAAGTAGTATGGTT
>NZ_JBYFBZ010000064.1:0-487 GCF_057652215.1 Soonwooa sp. T0.1_25
CTTTTACGTTCTTGTCTAAGCTGAGAAATAAGCTCCTTTTTCAATCCGTTTTTCGAGTGAAGATAGATGTATAAATAAATGGTCTCGTGAGATACGTTCATGCTTTTATTGTTTGGGTAAAGTCGTTTCAAAGTAACTGATATTTGGTCGGGTGACCAACGCAATCCCAACTTTTCATGTACAAAATCTCGAAGTTCTTTATTAGTGTTGATTTTATCCTTCCACCATTTTCTATCCGATGCTCTTAGTATAGCATTATGATCAGCCACATCTGCGTAATAATCATTGTGTGCATACCTGTTTCTCTTGAGTTCTCGAGTAATGGTAGATTTACTTCTTCCAAGTTTTTCAGCAATTTTAGAGGGCGAATATTTAAGCTCACGAAACTCCTGAATTTTTACTCTTTCAACTAGGGATAATCTCTTGTATTTTTTCATGCTGACAAACGTATAAAATTGTGTTAATTATTTTAACATTTGTTGCACTA
>NZ_JBYFBZ010000065.1:0-463 GCF_057652215.1 Soonwooa sp. T0.1_25
TGCTTTGTTTAAGAATGTTTGTCATTTGCATGACTAATTTTGTTTTACGTCATATAGACGCTCTAAAATGAGATGTTCCAGCCGCACCTTCCGGTACGGCTACCTTGTTACGACTTAGCCCTAGTTACTTGTTTTACCCTAGGCAGCTCCTGTTACGGTCACCGACTTCAGGTACCCCAAACTTCCATGGCTTGACGGGCGGTGTGTACAAGGCCCGGGAACGTATTCACCGCGCCATGGCTGATGCGCGATTACTAGCGATTCCAGCTTCATAGAGTCGAGTTGCAGACTCCAATCCGAACTGAGAACGGCTTTCGAGATTTGCATCCAGTCACCTGGTAGCTGCCCTCTGTACCGTCCATTGTAGCACGTGTGTGGCCCAAGGCGTAAGGGCCGTGATGATTTGACGTCATCCCCACCTTCCTCTCTACTTGCGTAGGCAGTCTCACTAGAGTCCTCAACT
>NZ_JBYFBZ010000066.1:0-456 GCF_057652215.1 Soonwooa sp. T0.1_25
ACCAATATTGCGGTTTTTAGAGGAAAATCAGGTTGGATTTTAGCGGAAAAAATTTTTGAGATTAAGCGAAAGGAAGTATGGATTTCGCTGTCAAACTTACAAAGAGATCTTTGCTGAAAG
The DNA here is from genome assembly GCF_057652215.1 of Soonwooa sp. T0.1_25. Lineage (NCBI taxonomy): Bacteria > Pseudomonadati > Bacteroidota > Flavobacteriia > Flavobacteriales > Weeksellaceae > Soonwooa > Soonwooa sp. T0.1_25. Next base: position 121 of record NZ_JBYFBZ010000066.1, read on the forward strand.
TTTACTTTCAAAGCGAATACTCGCTATTAAGTTTGGCGAAGTTACCGAATAAAAATGACAAAGTCAATACCATGGATTTTTCTTCGGTGGCTTAAAACAAAAATTTTTGACACTGAGATTTTCCTCTCTTCGTTTTATGACTTCGCAAAGCGGGGTTTTGCAAAATAAAAAAACGAAAAAAAACAAGCAGATTGGAGATAAAACTGAAACTGTTTTTGTAGATTAGCGGTATGAATATTAAACAAAAACAGCAGATAACATGGGTTTTGCAAAATTACGCCTCCAAAGCTATGGCAGCCTCGTTTTTGGCGTAACTTCGCAAAGCCCTTTCCCGTT
>NZ_JBYFBZ010000067.1:0-449 GCF_057652215.1 Soonwooa sp. T0.1_25
TCCAAAAAGCATATTCTTTTAATTCTACATTATTTGCTGTAATTTGTCTAAAAAGTTCCATTTAAAGTAGTATGGTTATAATGTCGCCTAACGGAAAAAGTATTGGCGAAGTGCGGGCAAAATTGGACGAAAAGTTCAATTTAGACTAAACGTAGCCGATGCTTTTTCAGATTGTTAAAATTAAACAAAAAAACAATATGAAAAGCAGCGGCGTATAAAAAAGTAGAGTAGTTCAGCTTGTTACTTCACCCCGCATTTTGCCAATACAATGTTAGGCGACGTTATTTTATTTCTATTTTCATTCCTAAATTATTAGCTTGATTTAGAAATTGTTTTATGTTTTCAGGATTCCATTGAGTGCAAGTTGCAATTACTGCATCTCCAATTTTAATTTCTTCTTCTGGATTAATATAATGTCTTTTGTGTCCCCATCTTTGATAAATATCTTC
>NZ_JBYFBZ010000068.1:0-440 GCF_057652215.1 Soonwooa sp. T0.1_25
GGTATAATGATAAAAATATCATTTTACGTGAATAAAATATCCAAACCTTCCGCATCTTAACTAATACAGCCTATCAAAAAAAAATTGCAAGGCATTTTTTGATTTTCATTGAGAATATTCATAGATTTTAAATATTCAAACTCTAAAAAATTGTGCGTTATTATATCCATATGTGGCAGAATTTCCTTTACATTTTGAATATCGTTTCCATTAAAAAAAGACCTTTCTGTAGAGGTTTTCATAACGGTATCCCAAACAATCATTTGATTAGATTTGCTCATTTTTATTTCTTCATTAATCTTTTTTAAATATTCTGTGTTTGGAGCAATTCCGATTTTCACCGCTTTTACTGGATAAAATTTCAGTAATGTTTTAATGCTTTTTAAAATGTCCTCTATGGCGATCCAATCCACAGAAAAAACATGATTTTCCGTTTGCAA
>NZ_JBYFBZ010000069.1:0-435 GCF_057652215.1 Soonwooa sp. T0.1_25
GAGAGTAGGTCGCCGCCAGTTTTTTTAAAGCTCATCAACTAGTGTTGATGAGCTTTTTTTGTTTTATACCTATAGGAGTTAAGTAGTAGGTAGTGGGTCGTAGGTTTTAATAATCGTATTGTGGTTATTAGTTTTAAGAAATAAGCTGTAGGCAGTAAGCAGTATGCTATCAGCTTTAAACCAAAGCTCCAACTTCTTTCATAGTTTTTTCTAAGCACTAAACACCAAACACTAAAACCTTAAACCTGAGATCTCAACTCATTATTCATAATCAAAAAACTCCTAACTCCTACTGTAAGCTCCCCCGAAAACAGTACGGTTTAAAAGTATAAAATAATTAACTTTAAATCGTAATTATGACAATGAAAAAGAGCACATTCAGTCCTGCAAAGATTGCAGGTGTTTTAAAGGAGTTTGCCGGCGGCCGCAGTGCCG
>NZ_JBYFBZ010000070.1:0-427 GCF_057652215.1 Soonwooa sp. T0.1_25
TTAGAGTATTAACTTTAACGTCAAGAAAAAGCAATGAAAAAATCAATATTTACGGAGCCGCAGATATTTAAGGTGCTCCAAAGCCAGCAAGAAGGCAAAAAAGTGTCAGAGATCTGCCGGGAGTTTGGGATTTCCGAACAAACATTTTATAACTGGAAGAGCAAATACGGCGGGATGAGGCTCTCGGAGCTTCAGCGGGTGAAGGAACTGGAGGCCGAAAATGCGCGCCTTAAGCGTATCGTCGCAGACCAACAAATTTCGATCGATATTTTGAAAGAGGCTAACTCAAAAAAGTGGTAACACCTTATCAAAGAGAGCGCTGTATCGCTTATATCGCAGAGCAAAGGCCGGATATAAGTTATGCTAAGGTGTGCCGCGTAATCGGGCGCTCACGAACCTCAATAGATTATAAGAGACGGATGCCTGA
>NZ_JBYFBZ010000071.1:0-393 GCF_057652215.1 Soonwooa sp. T0.1_25
GCCAGATAAACGGACTTCATTACTGCATCATCGGTTGGGAAAGACATTTTGTTTTTGGTGTATTTTCTGATTTTTCCGTTTAGATTTTTAATTAAATTGTTGGTATGGATGATCTTACGGATTTCGACCGGAAAGTCAAAAAACACGGTCAGCTCGTCCCAATTGTTTATCCAGGACTGTATTGCGTACAGATATTTACTTTCCCATTTCTCGGCGAAATCTTCCAAGGCAGCTTTTGCAGCCTTTTTGGTGGGAGCCGTGTATATGTGCTTCATGTCTGCAGAAAACGCCTTCCTGTCCTTCCAAACCACGTATCTGCAAGCATTTCTAATCTGGTGAACGACACAGATTTGGGTTTGAGATTCCGGGAAAACCGAGCGAATGGTCTGGGTA
>NZ_JBYFBZ010000072.1:0-389 GCF_057652215.1 Soonwooa sp. T0.1_25
GCCAGATAAACGGACTTCATTACTGCATCATCGGTTGGGAAAGACATTTTGTTTTTGGTGTATTTTCTGATTTTTCCATTTAGATTTTCAATTAAGTTGGTAGTATAGATGATCTTACGGATTTCTACCGGAAAGTCAAAAAACACGGTCAGCTCGTCCCAATTGTTTCTCCAGGACTGTATTGCGTACAGATATTTGCTTTCCCATTTCTCGGCGAAATTTTCCAAGGCAGCTTTTGCAGCCTCTTTGGTGGGAGCGGTGTATATGTGCTTCATGTCTGCAGAAAACGCCTTCCTGTCCTTCCAAACCACATATTTGCAAGCATTTCTAATCTGGTGAACGACACAGATTTGGGTTTGAGATTCCGGGAAAACCGAGCGAATGGTCTG
>NZ_JBYFBZ010000073.1:0-346 GCF_057652215.1 Soonwooa sp. T0.1_25
GGTGTTTTAAAGGAGTTTGCCGGCGGCCGCAGTGCCGAGGAATTGGCAAGGGAAAATGGCATCAGCACAGCAACTTTGATATAAGTGGTACCAAAAGTACAATGGCATTGAAGCCAGTGAACTCAAACGGGTGAAAGAGCTGGAAGAAGAAAATGCCCGGCTCAAGCGGATGTACGCAAACCTCGCGATGGAACTCGACGTTGCAAAATACATTATCGAACTTAGCGAAGCTAAATCATGAAGTCATTTAGAAAGCATTAATTATTTCGGAATAAAAAAAGCTCTAAAGCCTTGTCGGAAACGGGAGATTGTCATGGAGATCCATGAGCTCCGTCCGAAGGATTCC
>NZ_JBYFBZ010000074.1:0-334 GCF_057652215.1 Soonwooa sp. T0.1_25
CCCGTGACCGAGAAGGAAGTTTTGATCCTGCCCTAGTTCCCAAAAGACACAATATTATCGATGGTTTGGAGAACATCATCATCTCCTTCTATGCCAAAGGAATGAGCGTGAGCGATATAGAGGAACAGATCCGTGAGATGTATGATTTTGAGGTCTCTACTTCAACAATTTCAAGAATCACCAGTGCTGTTGCAAGCGAGGTAACCGCTTGGCAGAACCGTCCTTTGGATGATCTGTATCTGATTGTCTGGATGGACGGAATTGTTTTTAAGGTAAGAGAAAATTCCAAAGTCATCAACAAAACCATTTATCTTGCCGTTGGTTTGAATCGAGA
>NZ_JBYFBZ010000075.1:0-330 GCF_057652215.1 Soonwooa sp. T0.1_25
AACTTTCGTCTCAATTTTATATTACAAGAGTTTGAAGAAAACAACAGCAAAAATACCAAGATAAATTACAATAAAAAAAGGATAACATTTATAGAAAATATCGAGTTGGTTAAAATCTCGGAAGTATTATTAGAATTTGTAGATCCAAGACCTGCAGGCTTGTCTATACGTTTTTTTGAAGGACTTTATTATAAAAAGAAAGTTATAACCGATAATGTTGATGTTAAAAAGTACGACTTTTATCACCCGAATAACATTTTCGTAATTTAGAATAATAACTATAATTTAATTCAAGATTTTGTAAAAAAATAATACGTCGATCTACAATAA
>NZ_JBYFBZ010000076.1:0-323 GCF_057652215.1 Soonwooa sp. T0.1_25
ATCTCTGCATTATCGAGTGGCCAGAAATCTATGAAAGCTAGCTTCTACCCGAAGAATTCCACTAAATGCAAATTACAAACACAGGCGAAGAAAGGATTATTAATTTCAATTAATGATATAATAAGCAAGTTGATTATATTTGTATCTTTAATCTAATAAAAAATGCAGACTGAATGAGTCACACTTCTACCATATTTACGACCTTTAAAGAGGAAGAACTTATCCCAAAAGAGGAAAAGCTTGAGGTTGTACGCAAAGGATAAATGCATAGCATTGGAATCCCATTAGAAATTAGCCTTTCCGAAAAGAGATTATGTTTAATC
>NZ_JBYFBZ010000077.1:0-319 GCF_057652215.1 Soonwooa sp. T0.1_25
GGATCAAACTCTCCATTGTAATGTTTGTTTAATCCTTAAACTCTTGCTCAATTTAAAATTGACGCTTTGGTTTTTTTCCTTACTTGGTTGTTATATTATTTATGTCAATGATCTCTTTTCTGTTCGCTTCCTCGGCTTCTTTTATTCTGTCATCTGTCTGCCGATTTGCAAGTGCAAAAGTAATTAAAATATTTAATACCCACAAATGTTTTTAATGTTTTTTTTAAAAAACTTAAAACTCATTTTTTTGAATATTAAAGCTTATTTCTAAATATCTCCTGCGCTGCTTGTCATTTCTGATTTGCGAGTGCAAAACTAA
>NZ_JBYFBZ010000078.1:0-309 GCF_057652215.1 Soonwooa sp. T0.1_25
TCTTGATTTTTTACTGCTGTTGTTGTCGGATGTAGAAAAGTGAGCAGGAAAAGTGCTGGCCTTAGCCTGGGCTTGCTGTCCATTTTTCCACATCACCGGCGATAAACCACCCAATGAGTCATGGGGGCGTTCGTAATTGTAATCCTTTACCCATTCATCCGTAACACTTCTTACTTCATCCAAACTTTCAAAAATATATGCATCCAGGATCTGATTCCTGTAGGTTTTGTTGAAGCGTTCAATGTAGGCATTCTGTGTAGGTTTCCCCGGTTGGATATAAGCAAAGTTGATCTTATTTACCCTGCTCCA
>NZ_JBYFBZ010000079.1:0-305 GCF_057652215.1 Soonwooa sp. T0.1_25
TATTGTCAGAATCTGATCCTTTAATCTCTGAAGAAGGCGTTTTTGTCATTGATAAAAAAGGAGAAATCCAGAAAGTAACTTCAAGAGAACGTGTGCGTTATTTGATTCATACGAAAGTTTACGAACTTGGCGTTTTAATTCCTAAATCTTAGAAAAAATGACAACTCGAAAATATTCCAAAAAAGCTCAAGAGAAAATTGGTGAGGTGATTCACGAGTTTAAAGAATGAAAATTAAAATCTAGCTCTTGCAAAAAAGTAACTAATAGACAACAAGCGATTGCTATTGGCATATCGGAGGCTCGTG
>NZ_JBYFBZ010000080.1:0-302 GCF_057652215.1 Soonwooa sp. T0.1_25
TAACAATCAGCTGTCCTGAAACTGCAGAATTCACTGCTCCAACAGCAACTGATACTTGTGACCTGGCTCCAGTAGTTTCTTTTACAGATGCAACAACACAAGGTGCTTGTGCAGGAACTTCTGTTATAACCAGAACTTGGATTGCTACTGACGCTTGCGGAAATCAATCTGCTCCGGTTAGTCAAACAATTACAATACAAGATAACACTGCTCCGGTTTTAGCCGGTCAGGGTTCCGATGTAACAATCAGCTGTCCTGAAACTGCAGAATTCACTGCTCCAACAGCAACTGATACGTGTGAC
>NZ_JBYFBZ010000081.1:0-295 GCF_057652215.1 Soonwooa sp. T0.1_25
TCCATGCGTATTTTCTCGGGCTTGCCGTAGCGGTTCACCAGATGGTTCAGTATCCAGATTACCCGCGAACTTTTCAAGCTGTAATCTGCCTCAATGTGAAGAATTTCGCTGTTGTAATCATCAATCCCATTAAAACTGCGGAACTTTCTGCCACTGGCAAGTACGTCACTCATAAAATTTTTACTCCACGTGTGAGTAAATGTTTCCGGAACCTCCAGGGGCGATTTTACTCTGGCAGGGAGCCGTTTCTTTACCTTGCGCCGCAAAGGAAGTTTCATTTCCTTATAAATCCTGT
>NZ_JBYFBZ010000082.1:0-278 GCF_057652215.1 Soonwooa sp. T0.1_25
TCTGCCTTTATACTTAATAATCAAAAGAGATTTTATCGCAAAGCGAAACTAAGGTTTTTAATTATCACTACTATTTTTAAGGAAACCAAAGGCGCAAAGCTTAATGAGGAAAAACAAACTTCTATTAGAAGCATGATCACAAAAGGAAACAAAAGATTTCAAACAACTAATTCCATATGCTGCAAAACATAATTCATAATTCATAATTCATAATTCATAATTCATAATTCATAATTCATAATTCATAATTCTAAATTAAAAATCGGAAATCTAAAATT
>NZ_JBYFBZ010000083.1:0-274 GCF_057652215.1 Soonwooa sp. T0.1_25
TTTCCATAGTTTGTGCATCTACGGCAGTTTCTAGCTAATTATACGAATATGGTAGTGTAGATTGTTTAAACTGTGCTGACATAAAACTCGATGCCATTAAGAAACCGACAGCTGCTATTTTTAATACTTTAATTTTTAAAATTTTCGATTAAACATTAACTTAATTGTCTTAAAGATAATTTATTCATGCCTAAAACAAATTAGAATTAACATTAATTAAAACCTATTTTAGAAGTATTTTGATGTCTTCAATCAAAATGTAGCGTTCGGGATG
>NZ_JBYFBZ010000084.1:0-273 GCF_057652215.1 Soonwooa sp. T0.1_25
GATCCACCAGCGGTACAGGACCAACTGCTCGTCACGCTTGCCTTCCTGGGCATGCTTGTCGGCGCGGGCCTTGAACTGTGCCCAGAGGTTGCTGAGCTCACCGCTCCAGACACGATCCCTCTGTACCTGCGCGGGCAGTTTTTCCAGGCGCAGTTCAATCGCCTTGAGGTAGCGCGGCAGCTCCTTGAGCCAGAGCGACGGTGTTTCCCGAACAAACCCCGGGTACACCAGATTGGCCGTTTGCTGCTTGATGTCGTTCAACGCCACAGCCTG
>NZ_JBYFBZ010000085.1:0-271 GCF_057652215.1 Soonwooa sp. T0.1_25
AAGAGCTTTTCATATTGAATTATCGGAAGTTCGTTTTAAAACATTTTAACATTTTTGATAAGAATTTTAAGTAAAAACAAATCGCAAAGCACCATTTTAGGGACTTTGCGATTTTATTTTGTTTAAGATTTTTTAAAAATTATCATAGACATCTATTTAGATTTTAGAAATCATCTATTTAGTAATGATAGATTTTATAAAACAAAATCTTGTTTCAATACCTTGATATTGCCCGTAGTGATCGATAATTTAGTAACCAAATTTCTTGTAC
>NZ_JBYFBZ010000086.1:0-271 GCF_057652215.1 Soonwooa sp. T0.1_25
AGATATTTTTGTAACAAAACAATAGAATATGTTAAAATCTTTTTTCCATTGGAAAGTTTTGTTTAACCTCCTTGTCGCTTTAGCGGAATTTGCAGGTCTTGTTTGGCTGACTTTCCGTTGGTTAGAGTTTCATACCAATCATGGTGAAGAAATTCCTGTTCCGAATGTTGTTAATATGACAGTGCACCAAGCCATCAAAGTTCTGGACGATTCAGGTATAGAGTATGAGGTTGACAGTGCACAATATAATCCAGTATACAAACCTTTCCAA
>NZ_JBYFBZ010000087.1:0-266 GCF_057652215.1 Soonwooa sp. T0.1_25
TAACGGTCCTAAGGTAGCGAAATGCCTTGTCGGGTAAGTTCCGACCTGCTCGAATGGTGTATCGATCTGGGCACTGTCTCAGCCACGAGCTCGGTGAAATTGTAGTTTCGGTGAAGATGCCGATTACCCGCCATGGGACGAAAAGACCCTGTGAACCTTTACTATAACTTCGTTTTGACTTTGAGTAAGTAATGTGTAGGATAGGTGGGAGACTATGAAGCATGTAAGATAGTATGTGTGGAGTCAACGTTGAAATACCACCCTTT
>NZ_JBYFBZ010000088.1:0-265 GCF_057652215.1 Soonwooa sp. T0.1_25
AAGTTTTTGCTTCGTTTGGTCATTCTTGAACTTGCAGTTCTTCGAAAGCCCGTCCTTCGGCAATACTTTTTCCGTTAGCCGCAATTTTAGAAAAACCGTATGTATAAAGAAAATTTTGAAAAAATAATAGTAATACTTCTATTCACTCTAACTATAAATTTTTGTTTCGCTCAGAAAAAAGAATTTCAAGATACAAAAGTTGATAGTTTAACTTTTGTAGAAAATCGAAAACAATTAAATAGTCTAAATACCGAAAATTTTATAA
>NZ_JBYFBZ010000089.1:0-265 GCF_057652215.1 Soonwooa sp. T0.1_25
ATAAGGAATTCCAAAGGAAAATCTTAACGTAACTATTTATGAAGGCGATTCTACCGAAAAATTGGATAGAGATACCGAAGCATATGATTTTTGTAAAGCTCATAATGATGAAAGCAGCATTATCAACGGAAACAAAAAAGATAATTTATGGGATATGGGCGCAAGAGGACCTTGTGGACCATGTTCGGAAATAAATGTATATTTGAGAAGTGCTGAAGAAATAGCAAAAATTAATGGACTTGAATAGGTAAACAAAGACCATCAG
>NZ_JBYFBZ010000090.1:0-259 GCF_057652215.1 Soonwooa sp. T0.1_25
CATCACCAACGAAGTCTTGACAACATACCGAAAACCCTGCCGGGGGTCTGCTTCACACATTGCGGGCAGCACAGTAATAATGCGGGTGTTCACCAACTGCTGAATTGAAAGCCCGGCAAGCACAATTAATGAAAAATATGAAAATCTGGAAAACTGCTCCGTCGACAATACTGATGATGCCAGCAAGCGATCGACAAACTGTACAAGTGAACCGACTAACGTAACCGGCACATAGTTGATAGACTCAAGCAGGAAATTT
>NZ_JBYFBZ010000091.1:0-258 GCF_057652215.1 Soonwooa sp. T0.1_25
AATTCGGCGTCAAGCTATTCTAAAAGCATTCTTGGCGCTTCATATACACCGTTACCGCGACCTAGATAGCATGGATCGTGGAAGGTAATTCTTTTCCCTTTGAATTGTCATCCTTCAATTTTTAGACGTCCTTCTTCCATTAATTGCTTAAGGAATTGCGTGTGATGAAGAACTTCAAATATTCCACCTAGACTTGGATATTCGTTTTTTAAAGTATTGAAACAATGAGGGAAAGCCGATACAATTTTCTTAAAATCG
>NZ_JBYFBZ010000092.1:0-257 GCF_057652215.1 Soonwooa sp. T0.1_25
TCTAAATATTGCTGAGTCTTGGCAACTTGCTTGATCTCGACATTGACATGATTGGCTTTTAAAGTCGCTTCATTATTTTTGACACGTTGTAGATATTGCGCAATATTTTGTTGTGTTGGGGTCAAGACGATCTGCTTAATGCCTTTAAGGTATTCTGCTTTTAAGCTTTCACGTAATTGATTGCCTTGATAGAGGCCGAAACTGAATTTTAATGGACGATTTTCATTAAACTCATCTAGCTGTTGCAAACGTTCTTG
>NZ_JBYFBZ010000093.1:0-257 GCF_057652215.1 Soonwooa sp. T0.1_25
CATAAAATCTGATAAAAGAAAAGTCAAACGAATTGCCAAAATTGTGAGAGCTAATGCATAAAGACGCATTATTATTGACTTAGCGAAGTTTTCACTGATCTTACAAACTTCTAGTTATAGAAGTGACTGTAATTGTGGCTCCTTTGTTGTCTTTGATAAATTTAGAACCTATTTTTTCTAAAGTTGTTTTCTCTTTCGAAACAATATAAGGCCGGCTGTAATCCAATTTCTTAACTTTATAACCTTTCGCCGTCATT
>NZ_JBYFBZ010000094.1:0-256 GCF_057652215.1 Soonwooa sp. T0.1_25
GATGTTCTCCAAACCATCGATAATATTGTGTCTTTTGGGAACTAGGGCAGGATCAAAACTTCCTTCTCGGTCACGGGAATTTTGATCTCGGACTCGCCGAAAGAGGATTTTATCTTCTTGGTTCCGTGCCCGTTGGGGTAATTGCCTTCTTTGGTTTTTTCGTGTTTTTCGTTGTCAAGATGAGCGTCCAGTTCGGCTTCGAGCATGTGCTCTACCGCCCGTTTGTGCATTTGTTTGAAGAACGAGGTTAAATCTT
>NZ_JBYFBZ010000095.1:0-253 GCF_057652215.1 Soonwooa sp. T0.1_25
CTTTTGCTGACCACTTCATAGACATCACTGGACAGCGCGCCGGAGGCAAGAATGCGCTCCAGCTCACCCTTCATCAGCGCCTGACGCGCAGCGTCGTACTTGCGCCAGCGAGTCAGCGGTGCCAGTTGCCGCGAGGCGATCTGCGGGTTGAGTGCATTGAGCTCAATCACCAGGTCCGCCAGGAAGCGGTAGCCGGAACCGTCTGCCGCATGGAAGTTGACCAGGTTCTGCCCGGCAAACGCACCAATCAGGG
>NZ_JBYFBZ010000096.1:0-246 GCF_057652215.1 Soonwooa sp. T0.1_25
TTACTAAAATTTGAAAAAGAGCTTTAAATAAAGAGTTCTCCTTTTTTTAGATTATTAAGATCAAGGACATAATCTTTTATGTGTTGATCATGATCGAGAGGACAAATTAATAGAGCTTTGTCGGAGTCAACAACAATATAGTTTTAGAGGTAGTCAATAATTACTGCTTTGTTCTTATTTTTCACTCGGATAACATTGACTTTGTAGTTGAAAGTCAATACATTGTTATAATTGAATGCGATGTTG
>NZ_JBYFBZ010000097.1:0-245 GCF_057652215.1 Soonwooa sp. T0.1_25
CTTTCTACCAAGGTTCCTAGACAAGATTTGTGGTCTTTGCCGATAATTAAATCGCCTTCCCAATGTCCTGGAATCTCCCTCCCTAAAACCTCTTCTGGACGCTCATCTATTGAAACTCTATCCTTTATTTTAGGCTCCAAAACTGCTCTGGTCTTGAAGTTCCCTCTGCTTTTACGTTCTTGTCTAAGCTGAGAAATAAGCTCCTTTTTCAATCCGTTTTTCGAGTGAAGATAGATGTATAAATA
>NZ_JBYFBZ010000098.1:0-245 GCF_057652215.1 Soonwooa sp. T0.1_25
TTTAAGGGTCGTTGGAGATGACAACGTTGATAGGCTATAGGTGTAAAGACAGTTATGTCATAGCCGAGTAGTACTAATTACCCGTTGATTTATAGCCTATTGGTTATTTTAATCTTAAAAATATTTAAGACAAGTTCTTATAAGTGCGATAAAGGTTTTGACTTTGTGATGTATATTACCGATAAATTAGACATCAGATAAAAGATGTCAGATATTAGACCAATTTATGGTCTAGAATCTGAAAT
>NZ_JBYFBZ010000099.1:0-245 GCF_057652215.1 Soonwooa sp. T0.1_25
CTTATAATGATGCTTGGTTTGGTGATGTCTAAATTAAACAAGAAGGCAAAAAGTATAGATTGTATTGTAAAACTTCACCAAGAATGAAATGAGATCTTTTACCTTATAACAACAATACTTTTGTTGTTAAATGGGACGACAGAATTTATGATGCAGACGCATTTTTTGTTGTAGATTTTGATGAAAATGCGAAAGCAAAAACTGCAACTATGAAGTCTATTTCTGATGTTACGGATTTCAGTTTT
>NZ_JBYFBZ010000100.1:0-245 GCF_057652215.1 Soonwooa sp. T0.1_25
CAATAGATAGTAATGAGGCTCCTAGAATATACAATAAGCAAGGCGTTTTGCAATAATAATTCTAACTTGAGAAATTACAGTTTCTTTATCTTCACCTGGAGAGAAATAAAGCGCTTGTGCAGCAACAACATTCGGAGCAACAGCAGTGGTAGCAGCTTGCGCCGGTGCTAGAAAGTTGTCAATATCTTATTTAACGATACGACCACCTTCACCATAACCTTGAACTGATTGAAGATCGATACCAT
>NZ_JBYFBZ010000101.1:0-244 GCF_057652215.1 Soonwooa sp. T0.1_25
GACAACAAGAATAAATTTCTATATTTTCTTTAAAATAATAAAACCAATGCTAATGTAAAAAATAATGCTTCTGGTTTGCAATATTAATTTTTTAAAGAAGGTGACGTTAAAACAAAACCGACGGCAACCAGCGTTGTTTTAGTAAAATATACTGGTAAATAGTTGGATGGAACTGTGTTCGACTCTACCGACAAAAATGGAGGAGCACAAGTGGATATACACATGGATCAAGTCATTAAAGGTT
>NZ_JBYFBZ010000102.1:0-243 GCF_057652215.1 Soonwooa sp. T0.1_25
TCTATTATAGTAGATGTATTATTAAATTTTTTTGTCTTTATATAATCTTATTGAATTGATAGTATAATTTTGGAAATTGTTGAAACTGTGTTTTTTCTATTAGCATATATTGTCCTTTTTTTTTTTGCTTCTGTTTTTTTCTTTATACCTATTGTTGTGGATTCTGTTCCATTGTCTTCTCAGGTATTTCCAGCAATAATAATTTCATTACCTTCTGATTTATTTTTTTTTCCGAATGATACG
>NZ_JBYFBZ010000103.1:0-242 GCF_057652215.1 Soonwooa sp. T0.1_25
CGCCATTTCTTTTGAAAATAGCATCTTCTGCAATATTAAAGGTTATAAACAAATCACCATTTGGACCTCCATTCATTCCGGCATTTCCGTGACCTTTAAGCTTGATGTGTTGGCCATCGTAAACCCCAGCAGGAATTGTTATTCTTACTTTTCTGCCATTAATTTAAAAAATTTGTTGATGCGTTTCAGAAGCTTGTTTTAAATTCAAACTAAGTTCTGACGAGACATCTTGTCCATTGAAC
>NZ_JBYFBZ010000104.1:0-242 GCF_057652215.1 Soonwooa sp. T0.1_25
TAAAGTACTTTATTTGTCAAAAATTGCATGCACTTAATAATCAAATACAATTGAGACATACGAAGATTATATCATTCCATTTGGGAAAGCTAGAGAAGTATTGTTAGCAGATTCTCAAAAAGAGCGATCAACATTGACGATTATAACTTACGGAATGGGTGTTTAGTGGGCGAGCAATACTGCTAAAGATTTTGAAGGTCTTGTAGAAATTATCGATTTAAGAACTTTGGCACCGCTTGACG
>NZ_JBYFBZ010000105.1:0-242 GCF_057652215.1 Soonwooa sp. T0.1_25
TAGTAATCTGCATCTTCATCCGCTTTTTTCATCTTTTTCATTTTTTTAAGTTGTTGAAGCGCTTCGTTGGTTGAAATCCTATAAATCCAAGTGTACAACTTACTATCTTGTTTGAATTTATGAAAATTCTGGTAAGCTTTAATAAACGTTTCCTGCAATACATATTTCGCCAAATCGTTATCCACAATAAGTCGTAGAATATGCCAATACAATCGACTTTGGTGTGTATACATCAATGCGCG
>NZ_JBYFBZ010000106.1:0-242 GCF_057652215.1 Soonwooa sp. T0.1_25
TACTTAACTTTAAGAAAGAATTTTAATTATGTCAAAACTTAATATTGTTGGTCTTAACCTCAACATTGTTTGTAAAAATAAAACCGAAAATTACAAAAACATTGAACTTTCTTTAGCTAATGTTGAAGCCGATATTTTTCTTTTGCCAGAAATGTTTTCTAAAGGTTTTTGTATGGATGCAGAAGAAATCGCAGACAGAAACAACGAAACACTTTATTGGATGCAAAGCTTTGGAAAACAAC
>NZ_JBYFBZ010000107.1:0-242 GCF_057652215.1 Soonwooa sp. T0.1_25
TCTATCTCTGTTTGACCATTAGCATCTAATTTTGGATAAGCTAACAAAAGTTTCTTTAAAATTGACTTGTAATATTCAAAAGCCTTAGTTGCCGTTCCTCCATTAAGTTCTTCTTCGATACCATTCAAAAGAACTTCTTCATATCTAACCAAATGAATATTATATGTGGTATTAAGATATTTTACTACTAAGAAGTTCGCAGTATTAATTCTAGGCTTTATAGTATCAATTGAAGCAAATGT
>NZ_JBYFBZ010000108.1:0-241 GCF_057652215.1 Soonwooa sp. T0.1_25
ATTGTTGGCTTGTGAGCTGCGCCAACAATAAGTCCTCTATTACCTGTTATTCGGACTTTGCCTGGGGTTGACATTACTAAGGTAATGTCTTTAATATAATTATAATCATAATTACGATCCTTAACATTTCCTCCAACCTTTCCTAACGAAAAAATGTAGGTGTTAGATTTGTCGGTTTCCATAATTACCCTAGATTTTGCCATAGAAACTCCCTTCAACCCATTTATTTTGTACTCTCCCT
>NZ_JBYFBZ010000109.1:0-241 GCF_057652215.1 Soonwooa sp. T0.1_25
TCTTAAATATTATCATGCTGCTTCCAACTTTTCTATTATTGATTTGTCTAAAAAGAAGCAGCTGACTTTCTATTCTAACATTGTTAATCATGTCAATAAATTTCTAAAAAAGCTAAACGCTTTTAGTTTTTCGATTTATAATGATAAAAGTTTTCATGCAGATTAATGTAATGAAAACAAAAAATACATTAAGGATTAAGGATTTTTTAAAGAGAATATTTTCAAACTAAGTGAGAGTTGC
>NZ_JBYFBZ010000110.1:0-240 GCF_057652215.1 Soonwooa sp. T0.1_25
CAAGCATTAATTCTGCTGCGTGATCCATTTCTTCTTTAGAGTTTAAATTTACAGCTTTCGGGTTAAATGCTGTTAACTCAGAAGTAAGAGAAGAAAGAACTCCCATAGGGTGAGCATAACGAGGGAAAACGTCTAGTATTTTCTTAAATTCGTATGCTACGAAGTTGTATTTTTTAATATTATTATCGAAAGAAGTAAATTGGCTTTCAGTTGGCAATTCACCGTGAAGTAATAAAAACA
>NZ_JBYFBZ010000111.1:0-240 GCF_057652215.1 Soonwooa sp. T0.1_25
AATAACGTTATCAGAAATTTTGGTTTAAAACGAAAAGAAAGACTCCACCAATAAAATAACAAAAAAAGATTGTAAAAAATAAACATTTCAAAACAAAACTAACATGTTAACAAAACAAAAATCAATACTAACAAAATTAAATACAAATTCTAGTCAGATTAACACAATAACAATCCACATCAGAATAAAAAAATATATACAAAAACTAAAGAATAAATAAACAAATAAAATTAACCTCTT
>NZ_JBYFBZ010000112.1:0-239 GCF_057652215.1 Soonwooa sp. T0.1_25
TAAACAACTCAAAATCTTGCTTTTTCAAAAAATCATGTGTTGCCAAAACCGCACTATCCCAAATTTCCATAATTCGGGGATAGTCATGCAGAGTTGCTCGTTTTATATTATACATTTTTTATTGGTATAACTTGCTATTTTACTAACTTCCTGGCAATAAAAAATAAAACGGAACGCCAGAAAAATCGGGATGATCATCCTTCCATAATTCTAAACCTTCAAAAAAAATATGATCCTCA
>NZ_JBYFBZ010000113.1:0-239 GCF_057652215.1 Soonwooa sp. T0.1_25
TTAAAATGGGACACCATCGTGTTTTTAAAATAATTGCGAAGACGAATCAGGAAAAACGAATTGGTATGTGCTACATGCAGAAGCAAACGCCATCCTAAAATTATCGTCTAGCACACAGTCTGCATAAGGAGCAACATTATATTTAACAATGTCGCCTTGTAAAGAATTCTGCAAATTGATACTACAATCTGGTATTACCTAAGTGGTGTATACCAGTGATTATTCAGATGACTCTGTAT
>NZ_JBYFBZ010000114.1:0-239 GCF_057652215.1 Soonwooa sp. T0.1_25
TACAACTGCACCTTTTGCTTTTTCGGCGGACGGTATTGCGATTGTTGGTGGCGGTTGGATTAATATTATGAATATGTACGCCTTCATGTGGATTACAGCTACAGGTTTGGTTAATTTGTGAAGTTCTATTGCAGAACGTAATACAAGAGACTATGGTATAATTGCAGATGGTTCGACTGTTGTTTGATGGCAAGAAATGTAAATGGTAAATTGATTATTGGGAATGCCTATAATGCCGA
>NZ_JBYFBZ010000115.1:0-239 GCF_057652215.1 Soonwooa sp. T0.1_25
GCTAAGTTGAACTAACTTGGAGAGACGCCACTTCCATAATATATTAAAAGAGAAGTTGAACCAGAAGATGCAGAACTTTACCAAACAATCTAAGCCAAAGTTGAAGGTGCGGTTGCAGCACCCACTGCAGGACTGCATTTCTCAAAACATCTGATGAAACGTCTTGAGATAAAAGGAGTTGACTTTGCAGAAATCACGTTGCATGTTGGTTTAGGAACATTAAATACAATCTAAGTGGA
>NZ_JBYFBZ010000116.1:0-239 GCF_057652215.1 Soonwooa sp. T0.1_25
ATAACGACATTCCCGACAGAAATTAATCTAACAAAATTGCAATTTAACTTTCTTTAATAAAATTCGTTTCCGCCCAAAACCGTATTAGCTTTGATTATAACATTATCACCAATTATTGTGTAATCTCCTATAACTACAGAATGGTAAATAATGCAAATTTTTCCGATTTTAACATTGTTACAAATAGTTAAACTGGGATGGATTTGAGAATTCTCAAAAAATTCTGGTTTAGAAAGTTC
>NZ_JBYFBZ010000117.1:0-235 GCF_057652215.1 Soonwooa sp. T0.1_25
AAGATTTAACCTCGTTCTTCAAACAAATGCACAAACGGGCGGTAGAGCACATGCTCGAAGCCGAACTGGACGCTCATTTTGAGAACGAAAAACACGAAAAAACCAAAGAAGGCAATTACCGCAACGGGCACGGAACCAAGAAGATAAAATCCTCTTTTGGCGAGTCCGAGATCAAAGTTCCCCGTGACCGAGAAGGAAGTTTTGATCCTGCCCTAGTTCCCAAAAGACACAATAT
>NZ_JBYFBZ010000118.1:0-233 GCF_057652215.1 Soonwooa sp. T0.1_25
TGTACAGAGGTGTCTAGTTCATATCCAGAGAAGGTGTCAAATATGGCTTTCCGCTCATCCGAAATCAAATGCGGGATTTGACCTTCGCGAAATTGCTTGTAAACTTCATATCATTGATAATGAATTGAAAAAGCAATATTGGATAAAAGAAGAACTTGACTGGTATACAAAACACGAAAATTTTTTAAATGAGAAATCATAAAACAACGAAACAGGAAGATATTGGTATACGA
>NZ_JBYFBZ010000119.1:0-232 GCF_057652215.1 Soonwooa sp. T0.1_25
CCACTCATAAAGTCTGCAGCAAGTTCTTCATTCCTTTCCAACGGAACCTGAATTGGATTGGCAGGATTATCCAAACGTTTTCTTTTCAGTCTTTTATAAAGCGAGAATCCATATTTGTGGTACACCCTGCGGATTTGCGAGGCAACAAACTCCGGGTATTTTTTCTTTACCTTCACAATCACTTTCTTTCGTCCCATCCTGCTGGTCCCCAATACCGAGGCGATGGCCTGCT
>NZ_JBYFBZ010000120.1:0-231 GCF_057652215.1 Soonwooa sp. T0.1_25
AATGTTTGAAATATACAAACAATAATTATTTGATTTCGTGAGGGGATGTGAATTGAATATAAAGGAATTAAACAATTAACAAATTACTATTTCACAAAAATTAATACAATTAGATAACAATAGTGATTTAGACATAAAATATAGCTTGACAAATGAAAAAGAAATAAATGCTTATCATATTAATAAATTGAAAGAATTAGTATATTATCTATATGATAATAATCTTATTTT
>NZ_JBYFBZ010000121.1:0-231 GCF_057652215.1 Soonwooa sp. T0.1_25
TATGCAATAGGCACGCCGTCACTCAACTTGTGAGCTCCGACCGCTTGTAGGCGTACGGTTTCATGTTCTATTTCACCCTTCTATTCGAAGTGCTTTTCACCTTTACTTCACAGTACTTGTTCACTATCGGTCTTTCAGGAGTATTTATCCTTGGAGGATGGTCCCCCCATATTCAGACAGGATTTCACGTGTCCCGCCCTACTCATTTATCATCTATGTATGACTTTCAAA
>NZ_JBYFBZ010000122.1:0-231 GCF_057652215.1 Soonwooa sp. T0.1_25
TAGTAGCAGAACTGCGAGATATGGAGTTCGCAAAGGTAGATACTGTTTACGAAGATGGAGAATCTACGCAAGGTGTCTATTTTATAAAAGAAGTTACTGCAAAGCTTTCAAAATCTGGAGTTTATGGTAAAGATCAGATCCTTCTATTTTGTAAAGAAGGCGATCTTATCGTATATAGCTCTGTATTGTGTGGAGAAAATTTCCAAGCAAAAGCGGACGCGATGACACCAC
>NZ_JBYFBZ010000123.1:0-230 GCF_057652215.1 Soonwooa sp. T0.1_25
TTCTATTGGTACAATTGCATTATAGGTCTTAAAATTTCTAAATGCTTGGCGTTGCTAGATGAAGAGTTCGACATTACATAATCTACCATTTGCGATTTACTTTCTGAAAATGCCGACATCATCTCTCATCTAGAGCGCAACAATGTTACAGATAAAAAAGAGTCGCAGAGTTATCCTTTTATGAACAGGAAGAATCTTCACGCCAGCTCGACTCAAAAATCTGTACAGCT
>NZ_JBYFBZ010000124.1:0-230 GCF_057652215.1 Soonwooa sp. T0.1_25
CGTAAAAGCGTGTACAACCAAAATGTTAGACGCTATTTTAACTTATGTTACTAATCCAGTTCCTGCGACTTTTATTAAGTCTGGTACAGTTGACAACGAACTTTTAGACGAAATCGAAAAAACACCAGTTGGCAGTTATACAAAGCTTTTCAGCGCAAACTGAAGTATTGTTTTTGCTAAAGTTTTGGACAAAAGACCATGTCTTGGTTATATTACTTTTGGGACTATTT
>NZ_JBYFBZ010000125.1:0-230 GCF_057652215.1 Soonwooa sp. T0.1_25
ATAACTCTTAGCTACTAACATAATCTTTGTCCTAACCCACTTTTTAAATTTTATTGGGATTATGCTGAAATTGTATATATACAAGAATTAACCTATAATAACGCATGTCAATTAGCATTTAGAGATTTTAGTATTAATGAAAAAAGTAATAATACTTTCGGGTTTTCGATCTCTAATACCAATGGATTAGAGCAAGTATGGGACGTTTCGGACACTACAAATGTTAAGAG
>NZ_JBYFBZ010000126.1:0-230 GCF_057652215.1 Soonwooa sp. T0.1_25
ATAAAAAAACTCAAATTTTAATTTGAGTTTGGTTTTATGAGTTTGTCATTTGTAGTTTGAATGTCTGGATCTTCAGTTGAAATTGCATAATATTTTGCTATGTTGGAAGTTTGGTCAATCACCATAAATCTCGGAATCCTGTTAAGCTCGATATAATCATTAAATGAATTATTCCAGCCAGTTGAGAACCAAAAATTTTATTTTTCTTTCATGTTAAATCTTTCGATGCT
>NZ_JBYFBZ010000127.1:0-230 GCF_057652215.1 Soonwooa sp. T0.1_25
GTATATTTTCTCTTATACATCCACTTATCCTTTATCTCTTGTTCGATTTCTCAATAATAGTCTTTATATCTCAATTTGCCATGGACTAGCAATCATTCATTAACAGTGGCTTTAGAAATCTGATTACCATTTTTATACTGCGTAACTTCTCCAATAAAATTATAAGAGCCTTCAAAACTCTTATAACTATAGGTTAAATTTTTGTTATCTTCAAAAACATTGGTATTAAA
>NZ_JBYFBZ010000128.1:0-229 GCF_057652215.1 Soonwooa sp. T0.1_25
ATATTTATAAGTTAACTATCGCAAAATAAACAATATAAAAACAATACTCTCTGTAAATGTACAATATACAATCTCTCTACTTTCGAACCAATCATCCTCATGTCCTCTTTCCAAAATGTATTTTAATGAGCCAAAAAAAGCTGCTAGAAGTCCAATCCCTAGCCAGTCCACGTCGGACGCTTTCAGCTTTACGGCAAATCTAGGACTTTTAACAAATTGAATTGTCAAT
>NZ_JBYFBZ010000129.1:0-228 GCF_057652215.1 Soonwooa sp. T0.1_25
ATCAAAAAGACGACATCAAAATGGATATTGTTCCACTTTATGAAACCAAGGAAGGTCTTATTAACGCAGAAGCTGTGATGCGAGATTTGTATCAACTTCAGTTTTATCAAGCTCATCTTAACAGACGCTGCAATCAACAATACATTATTTTAGGATTTTCGGATGGGACAAAAGATGGCGGTTATTTGAAATAGAATTGGGAAATATATAGGGCAAAAGAGAGTTTGA
>NZ_JBYFBZ010000130.1:0-226 GCF_057652215.1 Soonwooa sp. T0.1_25
GACATTTTGTTTTTGGTATATTTTCTGATTTTTCCGTTTAGATTTTCAATTAAGTTGGTGGTATAGATGATCTTACGAATTTCTACCGGAAAGTCAAAAAACACGGTCAGCTCGTCCCAATTGTTTCGCCAGGACTGTATTGCGTACAGATATTTGCTTTCCCATTTCTCGGCGAAATCTTCCAAGGCAGCTTTTGCAGCCTCTTTGGTGGGAGCCGTGTATATGT
>NZ_JBYFBZ010000131.1:0-226 GCF_057652215.1 Soonwooa sp. T0.1_25
ACATATACACGGCTCCCACCAAAGAGGCTGCAAAAGCTGCCTTGGAAGATTTCGCCGAGAAATGGGAAAGCAAATATATGTACGCAATACAGTCCTGGCGAAACAATTGGGACGAGCTGACCGTGTTTTTTGACTTTCCGGTCGAAATCCGTAAGATCATCTATACCACCAACTTAATTGAAAATCTAAACGGAAAAATCAGAAAATATACCAAAAACAAAATGTC
>NZ_JBYFBZ010000132.1:0-223 GCF_057652215.1 Soonwooa sp. T0.1_25
AGCACCTTAAATATCTGCGGCTCCGTAAATATTGATTTTTTCATTGCTTTTTCTTGACGTTAAAGTTAATACTCTAACCCGTTGTGCATTATGAATTAAAAAGTAAAAAGTTGTTCATTTGATTGAAAATTAGTAAATTGAATTAACTACAAAACATTTACAATGAACAACTTACTTGCAAATTACGAAAGAAGTTTGGAAGTTTTGAAAAAATTATCAAATG
>NZ_JBYFBZ010000133.1:0-218 GCF_057652215.1 Soonwooa sp. T0.1_25
CCTTCTCGGTCACGGGGAACTTTGATCTCGGACTCGCCGAAAGAGGATTTTATCTTCTTGGTTCCGTGCCCGTTGCGATAATTGCCTTCTTTGGTTTTTTCGTGTTTTTCGTTGTCAAAATGAGCGTCCAGTTCGGCTTCGAGCATATGCTCTACCGCCCGTTTGTGCATTTGTTTGAAGAACGAGGTTAAATCTTCTCCATTCTTAAAGGATTTGTA
>NZ_JBYFBZ010000134.1:0-217 GCF_057652215.1 Soonwooa sp. T0.1_25
AATAGTAGTGATAATTAAAAACCTTAGTTTCGCTTTGCGATAAAATCTCTTTTGATTATTAAGTATAAAGGCAGATCAGAAATTCACGTTCCCTATTTTAATTAAACTTAAAACAAAATAAACATGAAACGAAAAATAATCTCACCTGATAACAAGCGAGTTAAGATTAAATTAAGAAATAGTTTACAAAAAGTTTGGATTGGTAGGGTTAAAGAAA
>NZ_JBYFBZ010000135.1:0-217 GCF_057652215.1 Soonwooa sp. T0.1_25
TCGTTCTATTTTATTTTTAATTACTTGAGGAATATGACGAAATAGATGATTTTCACTATCAATACCCATATATTCTGCCGTTAATGCGAGACTTATTAATTCTAAATCACTCAGTTTAGGAATTCTTCTTTGGTAAGATAGAAGAGTTTCATTTGATAATTTTTTCAAAACTTCCAAACTTCTTTCGTAATTTGCAAGTAAGTTGTTCATTGTAAAT
>NZ_JBYFBZ010000136.1:0-211 GCF_057652215.1 Soonwooa sp. T0.1_25
TAGAACGAAGTGTTTATAATCGTCGCAAAAGAAGACTTTCTGATAGTATAAATGAAATTCGTTTGAAGTTAGTTCAACATTTTTAATGAGTTTGAAAATTACTTTATCATCGACAGTATGCCTTTAGAAGTTTTTAAACTTTCCAGAAGCAACACCTCAAAAATATGTAAAGAGATGGAATATTGCTATCCAAATAGAGGATTTTGTGCTT